>CAINWP010000260.1 GCA_903854475.1 uncultured Verrucomicrobiota bacterium | reverse complement strand
CGTCAACGGCGAAGCGAAGGGATACCGTTTCCTTGCTCGTCCGATACCGATGGGTTCGTCCGGGTGAGGCGCGCTTTTCAACGGACCGGAGAGGGAGCCACGGCCCGCACTGAAGACCTTACGTGAATCGCGATGAAAACTCTGGAAACCATTCGTGAGGGCGGTGGGGTGGATCGCCGAAAGTCTGGCGATGGGCACGCACGGTTATCTGAACCATCTCTTGTATCGCCGGAGGAAGCTGGGCGGGGAGTAAACAATATAAAGAACTGACCCCTTTACTGACAAACAGCCGTAGGAAACAAATCAAATGTAAACACTGCGAGAAGGAATTCTTGTTGGACGAAGAACAGACCGGCGTCAAGGTTCTATGAACAAGCTGAAAAGCTGACCTTTACACCGTCTCTCAACCACAGGCGAACAAGTATTCAGAGCAGCCCTACCACCGCGACAGGCCGGAGGAATGAGCCGGTCACCTATAATTGGCGAAATCAGCACGCTACTGGCGCTGCACTACTACGGGTTCACGGCGGAGGAGTTGGATTTCATCCCGAACTACTGCATCAAATACCACCTCGGGCGCAGCACGGAAACCGACGACGAATGAGCTTCAAACTTTCCAACCACGCGCGGCAGGAACTGGCCCGGCGCGACGTCGCTCTCGCGGAAGTGGAGGCGGTGCTGGCGGCACCGGGCCAGATTGTGCCGGAACACGGCGGCATTGTGTGCTATCAATCCCAAACGACCTGCGACCGAAAGCCGTGCCTGCTCCGGGTGATGGTGAACGAAGCGGGGGAATCGAAGGTGGTCGTAACGATTTACAGAACGAGTAAAATCAGCAAATACTGGCAAATATGAAAGTGACCTACGATTCCGAAGTGGACGTGCTGCGCGTGCTTTTCAGCGACGCGCGCATCCAGGAAACCGACGAAGACAAACCCGGTGTGATCCTCGACTACGACGCCGCAGGCAACGTCGTGGGCTTGGAAATTCTCAACGCCAGCCAGCGCGTGGACAACCCTCGCGCGATGAACTACGCGATGACGGCGTAGAGTGCTTTTGTGCCGGGGCTCTACGGGTTCACGGCGGAGGAGTTGAAGGAAAAAGGGGTCAGAGTTCAAAAAGGGGTCGGTTCTTAATATTGATATGTAAAGGAACGGCGCGGGACGGAGGAAGGCGAGGAGTTCAAGCCGATTAGGCGCGGTTGGTGTCTGGGCGCAGAGAAGTTTCGGGAGGAGTTGCTGACGCAGATGAGCGAGCGGATGGGGGCGGAGGCGCTGGCGGAACTAATCATCGCGGCGGAGTTGAAGCGGGGGCGGTGGCAGGAAGCTGATCTCAAAACTCGGCCCTAGGGGGATTCAGTGAAGTTGGTTTTGGCGGCGCGCGTGCGGGCGGAGACGACGATGACGGTGGGGTGGATCGCCGAACGTCTGGCGATGGGCACGCGGGAATATCTGAACCATCTCTTGTATCGCCGGAGGAAGCTGGGCGGGGAGTAAACAATATCAAGAACTGACCCTTTTTTTGAACTCTTCGCTTGGGAAACCCAGAATCGGGCCAACCCCGGCAACCGACTTGGGCAGCGCTTCACAGAAAGTCCCGGCAATGGCTGGAGGTTCTTCCTCTTTGTTCGCGAAACTCCCGACCACGAATTTTCCGCCTTGGGTGAGGTTCGACTCGAACGCTGGGAACGGTGTGAAAAGGGCCCCATTCCGATCATCTGGCGTTTGATCAACCCTCTCAGCGCCGCGTTGTATCGCAGCTTCAGCATACTCAGGGATGCGTGAGGCACACCTTCGGCCACCAGCCCGTGAGTTCGTAAACTCATGCAGCAAGGAACAGGAATTTGCTTTTGCGCTCGGCAATCAGACGGCCATGAAATGCTGGCCAAAGTTGTTCGCCGCCGAACTTTCAGATGAATGGCGGGACAAGATCCAGAGCACTCACCAGCTGACGTGCCCTAAAGCTTAAGCCTCGGGGTCCGGGGCTTGACAGCACCGACGACCGGGGTGGGTTTCCTTCTGGCAGCCGCCAACCACTAGTGCGATCACGGGGCAAAGGAACGGCTGTTTGATTTTCTTAGTAGTTCTGTTTCCGATCCGTGACGAGAGCGTAAATGGCCGTCCTCCATTTCCAAGATCCGGTCAAACAGATCAAGAGCACGGGCGTCATGAGTGACGACGACGACGGCGGCACCCTGCTCGTGAGCGACCTTTGCGAATAGCTCCATCACTTGACGTCCGCGCTGGCTATCGAGGGCGGCGGTAGGTTCATCAGCGAGTATGAGGCTGGGTTTGTTCGCCAGGGCACGTGCGACTGCAACGCGCTGTTGCTCACCGCCAGATAGTGCGTCGGGCAGGTTGTTCGCCCGGTTCAACACGCCAAGATACTCCAGCAGTTCCGTCGATCTTTGGCGGGCGACCCGAGGTGGCACATCGTTGACCTCGAGCGCGACCTGGACGTTCTCCCGCGCGGTGAGGAATGGGATCAGGTTCGCCTTTTGAAAAACAAAACCAAGGTGCTGACGGCGGAAGGCGCGCAAATCCACCAGTGCACGGCCACCGTCCATAACCAGTTGACCGTCGATGTGAATCTGGCCCGAGGTCGGTGGGTTGATGAGCGCCAAAGCGGTGAGCAGCGTGGATTTCCCGGCGCCACTTGGACCGAGGAGTGCCACAATCTCGCCGCGCTCCACACGAAGCGTGACGTCCTTCAGGGCCACAACTTCAGTATTCCCGTGCCCATAGACCTTCGTCAGGCCGGTAGCGTAGACTCCGGAAAGCGGCTTCCAGTCGGTGTTCATGCGGCCAGAACGGTGTTTGCCTCAACATTCAACGCCTTCCAGATGCCGAGGAGGCTCGCCAGCATTGAAATGCCAAGGACGATGAACGCGAGTTGAACCAAGTCCAACGGCTCGATGACTACGAGGCGCGGAAAGAGCGGAAACGCGAATTGTCCCAGCCACCAAGCCAAACCAAAGCCGAACGCCCCCATGAGCAATGCCTGTTGAAAAATAAGTCCGACGATGACGCGGTTGCGCGCGCCAATTAATTTTAGCAAAGCGATGTCGCGAATCTTGTCGAGAGTGAGCGTATAGATGATGAGAGCTATGATGATGGTGGAGATGATGATCAGCAGAGTTCGGAAGAGTCCCAACTGACGCCGCGCTTTGTCCACCATGCCGGAGAGGAGCAGGTCCTTCTGTTGCTGGGTGGAATAGACCGTGACATCGGGCCAGGTGGCAATGGTTGCCGCCACGTGGTCCGTGTCCCCGCCGTCCCACAACGTGACCAGCACGGCACTGACCTGTGGCGAAGCGAGGGCGGGAATGCCGACTGCCGGTCCGACGGCGCGTTCGAGCGAAGAGGGTTGCACGCGACCGACGTCCTGCGCCTCGGCGCGGGCACGGCGCGACTGCCTTTCCAGTCGCACCGCCTCACCCCGCACATCGAACTGAATAGCCATCGAGTCGCTGACCGTGAAAAACGTCAAACCATCACCACTTGATCCTACCATGCCCCGCGTGAGCCCCACAACCTGGTAGAAGTCCTTACCGAGCTTAAGCCTTTCACCGAGTTCCAGTCCGAGTGACCGGTCCGCAATCATTTCGTAATGCGCCTGACCAATCGGACGTCCGGCCACCAGCGGCACCCAATCACCCTTGAAAAAGGGGTCGGTTCTTGATATTGATATGTAAAGGAACGGCGCGGGACGGAGGAAGGCGAGGAGTTCAAGCCGATTCGGCGCGGTTGGTGTCTGGGCGAGGAGAAGTTTCGGGAGGATTTGCTGACGCAAATG
>CAINWP010000259.1 GCA_903854475.1 uncultured Verrucomicrobiota bacterium | reverse complement strand
GGTAACCGCCCTTCGACCCGTCGCGCCGTCCATCGAAGACCAAGTCCGTCGACAGAAACACCATCGGCAAGTCCGCCGCCAGTTCGGCCAGCCTGCGCGTCACCTCCACATTCTGGAGCCGCGCCCCGGCCGGATCTGCCTGACACGCCGGACTCCGACTGCGCGCCGCACAATGGATCACCCCAGTCGGACGCTCGTGGGCAAACAACCGCTCCACCGCCGGGAAGTCCGTCAGATCGATCTCCGCCCGCACCAACGGACGGACTCGATCTGAGAACCCCGCCGCACACGCCACCTCGAAGCAGGCATTGCCAATGAGCCCGCCTGCGCCCGTCACCCACACACGTCCTGGAATCGCCTCAGACATCGCACAATCTCACAGCCGACCTGATCGCCTCCAAGTTGCCCGCCTTGGTCGCCGCGCGCGGGATGAACTCTTGCCCCACGAACCCGCGATAACCCACCTCCAGCAGCGCCTTCATGATCGCTCGGTAATTGAGCTCCTGATCGGCCACATCCAGATCGCAACGCCCCGGATTGCCCGCCGTGTGCACGTGGCCGATCCACGCCGCATGCTGACGAATTCGGCGGATCACATCGCCGTGCATGATTTGCACATGATAAATGTCGAAGAGCACCTTCACCCGCTCCGAGGACACCGCCTTCACGATGTCCACGCTCAGATCGATGTCATCGCAGAAGTAATCGGGATGCCCCTTCATCGGCACATCCACCCGCGAGTTCAGCATCTCCAAGCACACCGTCACCCCGCGTTTCTCAGCATGGCCGGCCAGCGTCTTAAGCCCATCAATCATGTTGCGGACCCCATCCTCGCGACCGATCCCGCGTGCGAAGCCTGAGAACGTAATAATATTGGGCGACCCGAAAGCCGAGGCCTCATCGATAGCCTTCAGACAGGCGGTCGTGCATTCGGCATGCTCCTCGCGGTGCGCGAACCCCTTGCTGAACCCATGCCGACCAAAGATCGCGCTGGTGAGCCCATAACGACTGAGCATCGGGAAATGTTCAGGCCCCACTAATTCGAGAGCCTTCAAGCCCAGAACCACCGCCTCACGCGCCAATTCCTCAGGCGTCAGCGGGGCGAAATTCCAAGAGCACAGACTTTGCTGAATGCGCCCCTTCACCGGTGCCATTGCCGGTGCCGGTGTGTCGGCCAGCGCCAAACTGGCCAACCCCGCCGTCGAAACCACGCCAGTGCCCATCGTTCCCGCGGCGCCCACCGCACCCACGGCTCCCTGCATAAATTCCCGCCGACCCATCGCTCCCGAATTCATAGACCGCATTCAACGCCGACCCGGCCTCCGCGGAAACCCCGAAAATCTCCATTGCAGGATAAGCCGAAGAAAACAACAACCCGTGCTAGGCACCGCTTCCCTGGTAGGGCGATTTCTCCGAAAGCGCCGCTTCGGCAAACATGAAAAAGAGCGCCACTCTCCCTATCCAGTACCCCAGGGACGGACCGCTCGGAGATCGGTCCCTACCCAGGAGCACGATCGGCACACACGGACCGCTCGGAGATCGGTCCCTACCTCGGAGCAGGATCGGAATGGTCGGCGGATTCCTGCTACAAACCCCACCTCACCCACGCACCTCCGAGGGTAGGGCGATTTCTCCGAAAGCG
>CAINWP010000258.1 GCA_903854475.1 uncultured Verrucomicrobiota bacterium | reverse complement strand
CCTCGCGACTCCAGCCAGCGTGATCGGAAAGCGAGTGGCTCGGCCGGAGGGAACGGTCGCCCGATATCCGCTCATCGACATTCTCGAAGCCAGCCCCGGTGACAACGCGTCCAACGCATTCTTCTGGAGCGACGTGGAGCGAGCTCTCTTTGCAATTCGCCCGGTCAAGGCCACGATCCGTTGGCATCGGAACAACAACTTGGCGGCCATCGCGTTGGATGTGGTTCCAAGATTGACAGTGACTACTTGGCCCAAGATTCCGGAAATTCATATTGCTGGATCCCCGGTCGAAGTCGAACCCGTCAAGCCGGACAGTTTGTACTCTTATTACGCGCTTCACTACACCACCACTCCGGGCGCCACCGTAGACAGCGTCACCAAGGTGTTCAACACGTCAGAGAAGGGTATTGGGCATTCGGTAGTCCGTTACCTGAAGAGCGGCGATCTGACACAAGATTCCACCACGCAATCCAATCTCTTCCACGTGGTGCGGACGCATCTTTGGAACGACCCGGCCTTGCTCACCGGGGTCGGTTGGCCGATTGGTACCCCTATCCGGGATGCTTACCATAACGATTACCCAGGTCGGAACGGCTACTTGTTTTTCGCCAAGACCGCTGTGGATTCCATTGGTACTGATGCTGCTTACAATCGATCGGAGCGCACAGGAACCATCATTCCTGTCAACGAACTCCATCCGGAATCACCCATCGGTGACCAGAGTCTGGTGGTCGTTTGGTACAAGATGAACAATGACCTCAATGTGGCTTGGCCAAGCAAGCCAGTCATCTACACGCCCTCATGGCCTGTTGATGTCAACAGCATCGTCATTGCCAGCACACGCGGCTCAGATCCGTTTGGAGTCGACCCAATCACGGCGGTCACCTATCCCGACGCGCGCATTTATAATCAGCCGGTGCCTGGATGGGCGGGTTTCAACCCCAACGAGGAGCACGCGATGATTCTTCCGGGCAGCGTGGCCGAGGCCGCGTACGCCCTGCGCAATGATCTGAACGAAGTTCGAAACTATTCCAAGCCCTACGTGCTCCTGAAGTACCGCCACCCAGTCGACGGACTGTGGCGGCATCGCGTGTACCAGGTCATCACCGAGCAGCGCCCATTCCTCTTCGACTACCCGGCGACGGCGGGCACCGAGATCCAGCCTCCCTATCCGTTGAGCATCCTGCCAGTGGCCGCAGCGAACAACATTTCAGCGGGTCAAGAGTTAGCCCTTGAGGACTACAACGGCAAAATCTACGCACGTCAGGCCGGTATCGCCGGTGCGGTCAACAACAGCCTGATCCTGCGCCTGTTCTATCCGATGCAGCCGGGCTTCTGGTACGATTTGGATGGCAATGGGTCTAACGATCTCGGCGAGGGAACATTCATCCCGTGGCTCGACCGCAGCCCAGGCACGACGGTGGGTACACCCATCCCAGTCCGTTACACAGTCCGCTGGCCGGATGCGGTGCCGACTCTCGAAGTGGGTGACACTCTTTTCGAGGCCAAGAAAGGTCTGCCGGGAGTGGCCAATTGGGCTTCAGCGCAGATGGTTTACGATACGTTAAATCCGACCTTCACCAATTCGTTCCGGATTGGAGCGGGTTACCTGACCGTGCCTCCGACCAACGTGGTCCGGTTGTACGATCCGATGAGCGAGCGGGTGCTGCCGTTGCTCAAGACCTTTAAGTTACCGGATGCGATCCGGATGGTCGATGCTCCGGCCGGCCGTCGTGCCTTCCGGGATCTGCCGTATCCCATCCAGTTGCGCCTGAGCTATGACCCGATGGCGCACCGGTTGGGCTTCAAGGGCTACTACGATAGCGCCATGGTGGGTGAGCCCCTGTTGCTCCCCAATATCTTGTCCCAAGAGGAACGAGACCGGATTAAGCAACTCGACGGTCCGGGTAACAGCGATTTCGACAAGGTGGTGGATGCGCTCTACGAGTTGACCCGCAATCCCAATCGTCTCGACCTCAACAAGGACAACATTCCCGACAAGTCCTTCTTGATTGGTTACCAATATCCGGTCAGTAAGACTAACTTCGTCAATGGGTCGGCCGTGGGGTACGAGTACGATACCTCTCGCATTATCGTTGAATCACTGCCGGCGGGACTCAAGGCACTGACTGCCGCCGTGGGCGAAAACATCCCGGCCGTGCCCCGACCGGGGTCTGCGGCGGTCTTCGCCGGTTCGACCTGGCTCCGTTCCGACTGGATGCCCGTTGGTGCGCAAGAATCCTTCACTTGGGAGAGTTGGGTGAAGCGCGGTGAGAATGGTCGTGAGGACGTGGTCCTGTCACGCGGGATGGATACCGATGCAATGTCCTTCCGTTTCACGGCGCAGAATCAAGTAGAGTTTGCGCTCGGTTCGGATGTGGTCCGAACGGCTGATCGCTACACCGGTGATGTCACTCAGTGGCATCATTGGGCAGGGACTTTTAATGGGGCCACCCGTCAGTTGGAGTTGTTTCGTGACGGTGTGAGTGTCTCAGTCTTGACCGTGACGCGTTCCGCCTGGTTGGCATCGGGTCCGCTTGGCATCGGTGGCAATTCCGGGTCCGGACGCTTCAAGGGATCCATCGATGAAGTTCGCATTTGGCACGGGAAGGTCCGTGATGCATCGCAGTTGCAGGCCTTCCGCGACCAGACTCTGGTGGCTGGGCAGACAGGACTCGTCGGCTACTGGTCCTTTGACCAGTTGGATGGCGACAAATTTGCCGATATCAGCGGCTTCCGCAGGAATTTGGAAGAATTTGGTGCTACCTTGTCCACCTACAACGGAGTGAATCCTGGAACACTGGCCAAGCTTTACACCATGCCCGACTGGACTGCCCAGAAACCGGCAACTGTCCGGATGGTGGGTAGCTTGGCTGCGGTGCCTAGTTCACCCAATTTAGATTATATTGGTATCCGGTTGCAGGCCCTTTTGGTGCCTCCGCTCACCGGCAAATACACCTTCTGGATCGCGGCCGATGATCAGGCAGAACTGTTCGTTTCCACCGATGAGACTCCAGCCAACAAGGTGCGCTTGGCCTCCGTTCCGTCTCCGACGGGTACGAATGATTGGGAGCGATTCCCTGCGCAGAAGTCCGTCGAGATCGACCTGAAGGCGGGACGTTCCTATTATATCGAAGCCGTGGCCGCAGAGGTCACCGGTAGCGATCACTTGGTGGTTCGATGGAAGCTGCCCGATGGATCTTGGGAGGGTAACAACGCCAGCCTTCCCATCCCGCAGCGCCGTCTGCTGCCTTATGGAGTAGGAGGAACCGCAGTGGCCATCGGCACTGTGACTACAGAAAGCGTTACTGGACAGTCCTGGGGCATTCCTCCGCGATTTGTTACCTTGATGCAAAACAACGACCCGGGCCTGGCCGGTCTGCCGGTGACCTTGTCGGTGATTGCCATTGGCGCAGGACCGTTCGGGGGCGACATGAAGGTGTTGCCGCCGTCGAATATCTTCGACGAGCGGTTGACGCTGCGACTCTCGAGCGACTTCGGTGGTCAGCCGGAACGCTTCGACTTCGAATGGTGGTACAAGCCCGACACTGCGGACTTCAGGAAGACCCTTCTGCCGACCATCAGCTCGGACGGCACTGTGGCCAATGCCAATGGGTGGATCAAGTACACCCCCGGTTCTGGCATGGGCAAGAACATGATTACTCTGGGTGAGAATGGGGAGTCGGGTCTCCTAGTGATGTCGGACAACTGGTTTATCGCCCGGTATCGCGGTTACAATGTGGGTAACAATCGCAATGTCTGGAGTCCGTGGATTGGAGATCCGTCGAGCCTGTCCACCCCCTTGCCGATGCTGGCCGAAGGGTGGGTCAAACGTGTGGTGCGTGGTCTGAATCCGTTTGATGAACGGGCTTCGGATCTCAGCACGGCCTCGGCTTCGGCGCGGATCTCTATGCTCGAGCAGGCAGGTCGTCGCTATGAAGGCGACGTGGCATTCAATCCGGATCCCAACTACTTGAACAAGATTGGCTTGATCGAGGCTTATGAAACGGTTTTGCGGCGCGCGCGATCCCTGAGCACCGACGGATCACCGCCCGTAAACTACGCTCCCGCCAATAATGCGCTGCTCTATATGGGAAGCCGCATTAGCGATCTCTACACGCTGCTAGGCAACGAGGCCATGGCAGATGCCGCGGATCCGACCATCGGGTTTACCACCAGCGAAGGATACGGTAGCGTGGCCTCGTCCATCTTCGCCTTCCAAAACCAGCTCGATTCTCTCTTGGAGGAAGAGTTGAGTCTTCTGCGTGGTCGGGATGCCAGCTCGGCTGGGGTTCAGGGAGCTCCCATCTACAACCGCCTCTTCTGGAACTTCACACAAGGCGAAGGCGAGGTTGCTTATGCCCAAGTCTACAATCTCAAGGACAAGAACGCCGACGGTAAGATCGATGAGAAGGATGGTATGATCATGTTCCCACAGGGGCATGGCGACGCCTGGGGTCATTACCTGACGGCCACCAAGGCCTACTACAACCTGTTGCGGAACCCCAATTTCACTTGGGTTCCCCGCTCGGAGAACATGGTTCTGGCGGGTGTTCCGGTGAAGGTGGACTACCTGGACGAGCGCAAATTCGCCCTGGCCGCTGCAGCCAAGGCCAAGGCCGGCGCCGATATCGTCAACCTCACTTACCGACTCAAGTATGTTGAGGAACCCTCGGGTCAATGGCAGGGCTATTCAGATACCGACGGGGACCGCGCATGGGGTGTCGACGAGTGGGGTGTTCGAGCTGGAATGGGTGCCTACTTCGACTGGGTAATGGCCAATGCCATCCTCCCGTCTACGGATCCGAACCCCGCGCATACGGGCATCGACAAGATTGATCGTACCACCGTCAAGGAGTTGACGGAGCTGTCCTCGGCCTTTGGTTTGGTGGAGCGCCAAATGGATCAGGCTAATCAAGGCCTGAACCCGCTGGGTCTGGCCCAGGGAGTCGTGCCCTTCGACATCGATCCCGCGTTCTTGGATGATGGTCAGGGTCAGTTTGAGCAAGTTCAGGAGCGGGCCAAGGACGCTCTAGACAACGCGATCTCTTCGTTCAATCACCTCAACAGCATGAATCAGGCGATTCGTGGGTCTGGTGATGCTGCTCAAGACTTGGAATACGAGTTGGAAATGCAGGATCGAGAATACACCACCCAATTGGTGGAGATCTTCGGTTACCCTTACGCCGGCGACATCGGCCCGGGCAAGACCTACCCCTCCGGCTATGACGGTCCGGACTTGCTTCACTACATGTATGTGAACACCCGAGAGATCGGAAATAATAACGCTCCGGCCGATCAGGCTTGGACCGGATTGATGGCCAAGATGGATTCGGAGTTGAGCACCTGGGGCAATGTGCGTCTGCAGGACACAACCCTGACTAAGACCACAGACGTCTTGGCTGGCAACGATTCCATGCCGGTGAGTTATCCGTTCTCGGCCGCTGGGTTTGCCTTCGAGGCCCCTGCCTCTTGGAGCCAACGACGGGCTCCGGGCAGCGTGCAAGAGGCTGTTTCAGATCTGGTACAGGCGGAAACCCGCCTCAAGCAGGCACTCAAGGAATATGACAAACTCCTGAAAGATATCGATGAACAGCTTCGAGGTCTCGATGGGGAACTGGATCTGACCCAGGAGACCATCAACATCACTCAGGGTGCCAACAAGAAGAAGACGGACCTGATGATCGCAGCCCGCACGCTCAAGGGCGTTCAGGTGGCCCTCAATCGCGGTGCCGACCTCACGGACGATCTGGCTGAATCCATCGCCGAGGCGATTCCCAAGAACTTCATCGCTGGCGGTTTCGTGATCGGTGGTCTGGCTTGCGGTGGTGGCGTTGTGGTCGGAGGTGACATCGCTGCTCCGGCCCGCGGTGCCGTCAAGGGAGGGTTCAGTGCCATAGCCAACACCGTGTTCGGAATCGGATCGGATGTCGCTGAGATCGCCATCAACGGTCTCGAGGGTGCCATCGAAACGACCGACATGCAGAGCGGTCTGGACATCACCAAGGCCCAGTTGAAGTACGAGCATCAGCAGTCGCTCAAGCAAATTGCGTCCATGATGCGTGAAGAAGCTCCGATGCGTCTGGAGATTTACAATCAGAAGGAAGTCGTCCAGCAGGCGGCCGGTCGGGTACAGAGTACTTTGGCGAGCGGTCAGCGGATCATCGAGGGGCGCACCGCCTGGCGGAAGCAGTTCGCCGGACGTGCCACCGAACTGCGTTACAAAGACATGGCCTTCCGTATCTTCCGCAATGATGCGGTCCGTCAGTACCGTGACCAGTTTGAGTTGGCGGCTCGCTACGTCTATCTCGCGGCAACCGCCTACGATTACGAGTCCAACATGATCGGTTCGGAGGGCAATTCGGGCAAAGCCTTCTTAACCGAAATCATCCGTCACCGTTCGCCGGGCGTGGTCCAAGACGGTTTGCCGATCGCCGGTCTCCCTGGTTTGGCCGATCCGATGGCCCGCATGGGTGCCAACTACAAGGTTATGAAGACCCAGATGGGTTTTAATAATCCTCAAACCGAGACCGGAAAATTCTCCATTCGCAATGAACTATTCCGTCTCCGGGATGGCACTGGTGACGCGACTACCCTTTGGAAGGCCAAGCTCAAGGAATCCTTGGTGGACGATCTTTGGAAGGTACCCGAGTTCCGTCGCTATTGCCGTCCGATGGCGCCGGAGTCTGCGGGTGCGCAGCCGGGCATCGTGATCCGCTTCCCGACCACTGTGACCTTCGGCCTGAACTTCTTCGGTTGGCCGTTGAGCGGTGGCGACAGCGCCTACGATGCTTCCCAGTTTGCCACGCGCATCCGATCAGCGGGCATTTGGTTCGAGGGATACGACGGAGCCGGCATGTCAATGACTCCTCGCATTTACCTGGTTCCGGTGGGTGCCGACGTGCTGCGTTCGCCCAATGGGTCTAATTTTGAGACCCGTCTGTGGCGCGTGGTGGATCAGAAGATCCCCTTGCCGTTCCCGATCCAACAGCGCCAGCTGCAGGATCCGAAATACAGTCCCATGTTGGATTCTTTGGGAGGATCCTTCGTGGAGATTCGAAAGTTCTCCTCGCTGCGTGCCTACCATGACGGCGGTAATTTTGATCCGTCCGAGGCATCCTCCGACAGCCGCCTAGTGGGTCGTTCCGTCTGGAACACCCAATGGATGATGGTCATCCCAGGTGGAACACTCCTGAACGACAAGACCAAGGGTCTCGACACCTTTATCAACTCCGTTAGCGACATCAAACTGTTCTTCCAGACCTATGCATACTCAGGCAACTAATCGACCGCTATTGGCGGCCTGCCTTTTGTGGGCAGCGAGCCTGGTCGTGGCGGTGCTTCCCGCGATCGGTGCCGGTATTCCAGAACCTTACAATCTGGTTTACGGAATCATCAAACTGGGCAGCGCGACAGTCACCTCTGCCGACACCAAGGTGGTGGTTGAGGCGCGGCGCTTCCCTACGTCCACCGCATTCTCTAGCTACCGCATGGGTTCCCGTGCTGCAGCCGGTAACTACTACGCGCTGCAATTGAGCGTGGAGCAGAAGGTTGCCGGACAGAGTATCTCCACCGAAGCCAGTGAGTCGGGGACGGTGGTCTATCTTACGGTCTTGAGTGACGGGAAGGTAATGGACCAGGTCGCTTACACCATGGGTGGTCGTGGAACGGCTCGTCAGATCGACTTCGGTAATGTCGACAACGACAATGACGGTTTGCCGGATGGTTGGGAACAGGCCTATCTCTATGGTCTGGACAGTGGACCTGAAGACGATCCGGACCGGGATGGTGAGACCAACAAGAATGAATTCCTGTTGGGGCTGAATCCCTTGGTCATGGATGCTCGTCACCCGGCCGACATCAATCCGGCCGACGGTCGGCTGACCATTCAAGAGGTGTCCGCCTATTATACAGCCTGGCGCAACGGAACTAATAAGTGGGAACAGACGCTGGCCAACGGCACCAAGGTAGCCCGTGGCCCGGTACCCATCCCGGTGGAATACGTGACTCGTGCGACCTACATCTGGGAACGTAACGAGAAATACACCCTGAATGCCAAGTCCGCGTCGTCCGCTCCGCTGTGGTGGGTGCCTGAAACCACCACCGGCACGGGATCCGTCGGTGATCAGGTGGCCTCCGCGGATGCTGAATCAGACGTTGATGGCTCTTTGGCGGTGCTCGATTTGCCCAAATCCCGACGCGGTGCCGCGGTGAGTTCGGCCAAGTCCGAGAAGAGCCTGATGAGGGTCATTACCATGGCCCCCAGCGCATTCACCACCGGCGATCTCGTTACGGTGACCAATGATGTGACGATTTTTGCCGGCCTCCGTACTTACGCCGTGGAACACTATCCGCCGACCGGTTGGGAAGTCGTCGGAATTAGCACCGGTGGTTACTATGACTCCGTTTACAAGCGGGTTAAGTGGGGACCGTTCTTTGATCGTCAGCCCCGTCAATTGACCTACACCATGAAAGCCATCAAGAGCGCCAAGCCAGTGGACTTCGTCGGGTTGGAAGGAGCGAGCGCTTACGACGGTATTCCGGTGGCGATCGAGGGCCAACAATCCATATTTATCCTTCCGGGTGAAGAGCGTCGATTGGTCCTTCAGCGGGGAGCGGCCCTGGGCAGCTGGACTCTGCGGGGTCAGCCGGGTCGGATCTATGAATTGAGCCGATCGACCAACCTGTCCCAGTGGTTGCCCGTGCAGCAAGTGCCTGCCGACAGCACAGGAACGGTGGAATTCACGGATGATCGGGCCCTCACCGAGACCTCCGGCTACTTCATGGCTCGGGAGTTGCCTTGATGTCAGAGACTCGACCGCAGCGCGGCACGCAATGGGTGATCGCCGGGCTTTGGCTCAGCGTGATAGGGCTTTTCTGGGGCTGCGGTGGCGAGTCTTCGTCGGTTTCAACTCAGCGGCCCAAGTCGCTGGAGGGCTATCAGGCCCAGAACGAGGAGTGGAGCCGAGGATGGCTCGCTCCCGAACGCTTGGCCCAGCGTTGCGATCGGGTGATCGTGGACGGTTGGGATCGCAGTCGAAAGAGTGGAGATCCTTGGGCTGTATTTGACACCTTAGAGGTTCAGTCGATCCAACCGCCTGAGTTGGGAACCTCCCAGCCGGCGGGAATGGAGGGCATCCGTGTCCAGGCGTTGGTTCCGGGTTCGAAAACCTTGTCTACTCGGGCGGAGCGTGAGACGTGGTCTAAACCATTTCGGGAGGCCGGTTGGATTTGTGTTCAATCGGAGTGGCGAACGGTCGGATACACCGTCAACGCGACGAATGTGTTCACCGATGTCGCCATGAACCTTCACTTGCTTCGCACCAAAGACCTAATGAGGGCTGAGGCCCGGGGCCAATGGCGGATGGAATGGAGTTTTACCAATGACTCGCCTACCACGGTTCCTCGTTGGGTCGGTGCTGTTTGGAAAACCGGCCAATGGCTTGAGAAGTCTGGAACCCCACGGTTTGTCGAGCGCTGGTCCGCCGCGCTCCAGCCGTCTTCCCGAGGCGGCGGCATGGTGGATCCGCTGATCGTATCGGATTGGGATGGGGATGGGCGTGAGGACCTGATTTTGGCCGGCGCCAACCGCTGGTTCCGCTGGGATTCAGCCAGCGGATGGTCCACCAACCGGATTATTCCTTTCGATGATGTTCATTTTCAGGCGGCTTCCGTCGCCGACTTCGACCGGGATGGTCACCTTGATTTGTTGGCCCCCGGAGGACGCCAATTACAACTGTTCCGCGGCAACGGTGCCGGTGGGGTGGAGTTGCCCCCTGTCCTGACCCCGGCGGCCGCGCTCAAGGATCCGAGGGTCTTGGCCACGGTGGATCTCGATGGTGATGGTGACTTGGATGTCTGGGTGGGGCAGTACAGGTACGCTGTCGGGTCGGGGCCCTCGCCGACTCCCTTCGATGGGGCCACCAATGGACCGCCCAGCTCGCTGTGGCGCAATCTGGGCAATGGCCGGTTCGAGGAGTGTTTGTCCACCAGTGGTTTGGATCAGTCCCGCGACCGGTTCGTCTATTCCGCCGTCTTCTTGGATACCGACGGAGATCGTCATCCGGAGTTTTTACAAGTGTCCGATTTCAATGGTGTCGATTTTTTCCGCGGCACCGGTCCCGGGACGTTCCGTCTGGATACCTCCAAAGCACTAGGAGAGACCCGCGGTTTTGGGATGGGGCATGTCGTTGGTGATTTCGACCGAGACGGTCGTCCGGACTTTATGATGATCGGGATGAACTCAGCGCCGGCCACTCGCATGGAGGCGGCCGGTGTCCATCATCCGGGATTCCCACAGGTGCGAGAGGGGCGAAGAGAAATGACCCATGGCAACCGGGTCTGGCTCAATCGGGGTGGAGGGCGTTGGGAAGTGGCCCCATGGGAGCGGCAGGTCGCCGAGACCGGTTGGGCCTGGGGAGCTGCCTGGCTGGATTCCAACAATGATGGATTGGGTGAATTCTACGTGGTCAACGGCTTCGATAGCAACGAGTCGGCTTGGGATTACCAAGCGGAGAACTGGTCTACTGAAGTGTACCAAGGCGGGGCTGAGCCCGACGCGGCGTTCGCGGAATATTGGCAGCGGCGCTTTAAGGTGAAAATGGAGCGCGGAGCCTCCGAGGGGGGGCACCATCGCAATCAATGGATCGTGCCGGTGGGTTCCGACTGGCAGGAGTTGGGGTGGTTGGGAGGCATCGCGTTGCCCGAGGACTGTCGCAATGTGGTGGCCTGGGACTACGATGGCGACGGTCGTCAGGATCTTCTGGTGGTGACGGAGGAGGAGTATCCTACGCCGCAAACGGTAGTGCGTGTTTTCCACAATGAGCATCCCGCCGGTGACTGGTTGGCCGTTCGGGTTCCTCCTCAGGCTGGGGTGTCGCCTTGGGGCAGTGAAGTAACGTTGAGTTTCCCCGACGGTTCTGTGCGGCGCGAATGGTTGGTGGACCAGCAGGGATATCGGACCCAACCGCCTCCCGTGGCCCACTTTGGCTTGGGAAGTGCGAGACCCAAGTCGGTCAAAGTTCGCTGGCCCGATGGGGTGGAACGGGAGGAGTCAGTTCCTTCCGTTAACCGCATCCTCACGGTCTCAAGACCCTGAAAGAACGAAGGATTCCAATGACTGTTCCATGGCGGATTGAGTGGCGCGGGTTTTCGGTCTGGGGTGCGTTGGTGATGCTCATCGGCTCGATGCTCCTGGGCTGTCGCAAAGCGGACGAGTCGTCACCTCCGCCGGAATGGGTTGTCCAAGTTGGGACCCAGAGGGTGGCCACGGCGACCTTTGAAGCGGACTGGAGTCAACGTCAGTCCCAGCAGGAGCGCCCCGTCCCGGCCGGAGATGTGCTTGCCGCCTTTGTCAGCGACTGGCAGGCCTATTTGGCCGCCGGAGAAATGGGGTTGTTGGAGGATCCGGAGCTCCAGAAGGCTATTCGACGAATGGTTGCAGGAAAGGTGCGGGAAACTCTGGCCAAGAGTTTGTCCAAGCCGTCCTCGGACGCCCCCATCGAGCCGATGGAGATCGAGACGATTTACCGTTCGCAGGCGCAGCGTTGGCAGCGTCCACCGGCGTGGAATATCGCCTGGTTGGTGGCCTCCGTGTCGCCCAAGGCGGAGCCATCGCGACGGGCTGCAGTGCGTGAGCGTTTAGAAGGTTATCGTCGCGAGATTCTAGCTGGTGCCGATCCGAAAGCAGTCTTCGCCATCTTGTGCTCCAACCATTCTGATGACACCGCCACACGCTACCTTCGCGGAGAATTGGGGTGGTTGCAGCGGGAGCAATTGGCCGGACGAATGGGGGAAGCTGTCGCTGAAGAAGCAATTCTTCTCAATCCGACCAACCGACTTTCCGGGGTGCTGGAATCACCGACTCGGATGGTGTTGTTAATGCACTTGGGCCATCGTCCAGTCCAGATGCGGCCCCTCGATGAGGTGGGTTCGCAGATCCGCTCAGAAATGGGCAAGCAGCGGGACGAAGAGCTCAAGCGAGCGCTCTCCCAAGAGTTGAATCGTCGGGTTCCGGTGCAGACCAACCTGGCGGTTCTGGCACGGCTTAAGGCACCGGCCGTGCCCACAACGACTCCGCCTCCACCTTCGCCCATGCCTCGCCCCTGACGATGCGTTGTATGCGACTTCCGCATCCATGGCCTTTGCCCACGCGTTCTTGCCGGAACTTCCTAGAACTCCGGTGGGTCATGATGGTGGTGCTATTTTTGGCGGGAGCCATTGGCTCCGAAGCCGGTGGGATCGTGACCCGTCGATTTGCCGCGGATGCCATCGAAGGGCAGATTATCGAGGTGGTGCTTCAAGCCGAGCCTCTGGTTTCGGCCTCGGCCTTCGGTGTTCGTGAAGTTCTGCCAGAGGGGGTTGAGTACGTTAGCTCCGAACCGGCAGCCAATTACTCCAGCACGCAGCGGCAGCTTCGTTGGGGGTTGTTCTTCGACGGGCGTTCGCGTCCGCTGACCTACCGAATCCGGCTGCCGACAGCTCGGACGTTGCTCGGTTGGCAGGGTTGGTTGGATGAAGACGGGGTCTCAATTCCGGCCGTGGGTCCCGCACAGTTGGTGGTGAGTCGACCCGATTCTGGGAACGTGACTCGGATCCTTCCGGCCACGGTCGAGGCAGGCGGAACGGTGAGCGTCCGCCTGGAGGTTCGACCTCGCAGCGGTCTTCAGTTTCAGGTCATCGAGGAAACTCTTCCCGAGGGTTGGACTCTCATCGATCTCACCCAGGGGGGGCTCGTGCTGTCCGCCGGTCGATTGCGCTGGGGACCTTGGGTGGATGACCAAGCTCGGGACATCACCTACCGCCTTCGGGTACCGACTCAGACGGTGCCCGGCACTTGGAGCGGTCAGTCCACGCTGGGCGAGGATGTTGTTCCCACTCAGGGGGCTTCCCAATTACAGGTTCTGACAAAGTCCCAGGGTTCCGTAATCCGCACTTTCGGATCCTCACGCTACACAGCCGGACAAACCCTCAATATTCGACTCAATGTGACCCCCCCAGAATCAGTGGGTCTGTATGTGGTGGAGGAAACACTCCCCCCCGGTTGGATTGTTTCGAAAGTGGACTCCGAAGGGCGCTTGAGCGGAAGCCAATTGGTTTGGGGTATTTTGGCTGGCAACACGCCGCGGGAGTTCAATTACTCGGTGACCGTCCCCGAGGGAGCCTCCGGTGCAACCTCTTTTTCTGGGGTAGCTCGGTTTGATTCCAATCCGGTGATCACCTCGGGCACGACGGAAATTCTGGCGTTGGAATTGGCCCAACCCAAGGCGAGTCGCACATTACCCGCTGAGTACTCGCCGGGTTTGGTCTTTACGGTGCAGTTGACCAGCGAGCCCTTGGCGGGATCCTCCTTATTTTTGGTGGAAGAGCAAATTCCGGTGGGATGTTCCGTCGATTCCGTAGCCGGTGGCGGAGCCGTTTCGGGAACGCGTATTGTCTGGGGTCCCTTCCTCGATGATCGCCCGCGTAGCTTTTCCTACCGACTCCTTCCTGCGAGTCAGACCACCGGGAACCTAGAGTTCTCCGGCAAGATCCGATCGAGCCTGGGGGACGGGACTATTTCTGGTGGATTTTCGCTGCCTCCAAAGCCCCCGAAGTCGGGGAGGGTCGAACAGAGTCTGCCTACCTACTTTCTTCCGGGAGTTCCGTTCACCGTCACGTTTCGTCTGATGCCCGAATCTGGGGTGGCCATACACCTTCTCACTCAATCCATTCCGGAGGGATGGTCGGTGGGCACCATCACCGGGACGGGGCGCTGGGACGACGTCCAACGGCGTGTTGTCTGGGGATTGTTCACTGATGACAAGGAGCGGACAGTGTCTGTTGAGATTCAGCCTCCGGTCACTGCTCGGGGGGGCTACACGCTGGCGTGTCTGGCGGTCTTTGATGGTCAGGCGCGATCGCCCGCCACCAGCAGCGCCATTATGGCCAATTTGCCGCCCGAATTATCCATCGTGCCCGCGCAGACAGTCGCCGAAGACGAGACGTTGACCCTGCGCGTGCGTGCTTGGGACCCTGAGTTGCCTGTCGACCGACTGATTATGTCGGTCACGGTTGAGCCTGCAGAGTTGTTCCCGGTAGCCAATCGCTCCGCTGTGCGCCAGGGCAACGATGTGGTTCTAACCTTGCGCCCGGCCGCTGAGGCTTCTGGGGTCGCTGTAATCCGTATGGCTCTTTCGGATGATGTTCAGACGACTCGGGGCCAGTTCAATGTGACGGTGCTCCCGGTTAATGACATGCCCTCCATCACCGCCGTCACCCGAGTGACAGGTGCTTTGGAGGATTCCGAAATCATCTCTGTCGAGGGTGTTCAGATATCTGATCCGGATTTGGGACAGGCCCCCTTGGAGGTGGAATTGGAAGCTGCCTCAGGGGCCCAGTGGTTGGACAGACCACTGCCGGTCGGGGTGCAACGATTGACGTCGCCGAGCCCCAGCCTTCAGCGGCTTCGGGGGACTCTTGGACTCATAAATGTGGCCCTTGCACAAATCGCAGTTCGCCCCGCGGCCGATTTCTTTGGAACCCAGATAATTCAGGTCCGAGCCAATGATCTGGGATCCTCAGGGCCGGGTGGTCCGCAGACCGGTGTCCGGGATTTGGCGATCGAAGTAATTGGCATCAATGACGCTCCCGGCTTCCGGTCGTTGGCGGGCGTGGTGGTGACAGTGGATGAAGATGCTTCGGCTGCCGCCACGGCTTTTCCCGGTTTTCTAAAAGATATTCGGGTGGGGCCTACCAACGAAGTAGCCCGTCAATTGGTCCTGCTGGAGGTCGTTGCCGACAATCCGTCCCTCTTCTCAGTCCAACCCCGCATCGATCCGGCCAGTGGTCGACTCCAGTTCACGGTAGCGCCGAATGCCGCTGGGGACACCTGGGTTCAGGTGCAGGCCATCGACAACGGGGGGGTTGCTAATGGAGGCATTGATCGGAGTCCGATCGACCGGTTTCTTTTGCGAGTCGAGGCGGTGAATGACGCTCCCGTATGGACCCTTCCCAACTCCATCTCCGGGGCCATCGAAGACTCGTCACTGGTTTCACTCAAGGGGATGCGTCTGAGCGATGTCGATGTCGGGGATCAGCCCATGGATGTGACTCTGGAGTTGGAGTCGGAAGCGATTTGGTTGGATCGGCCCCTGCCCAAGGGTTTGCAACGGGTGGTCGGATCAGAGGGTGTTCTGCGTTGGTGGGGTTCTCTGGATCTTCTCAATCAAGCCTTGGAGGAATTAACCTTCAGGCCGGCGACTAATTTTTTCGGCACTCAAAACATCCGCCTCACGGTCAGCGATATGGGTTCGGTGGGCAAAGGAGGGGCTCAGTTGAGCACAGCGGTCGTCTCGGTAGAAATCACTCCGGTCAATGACCCCCCGTCATTCACGAAGCTGCCTGAAGGAACGGTGGTGTCCGTCGATGAGGATGCTGCGACGAGTAAGACGACCATTACTAATTTTTTGACCGCCATTCAGGTAGGTCCGGCGAATGAGGTAACCCGCCAGACGTTGAGTTTTGAGGTGACCGTCGAGAATCCGAACCTCTTCAGTCAACTTCCGCGGATTAGTCCCGCGGGTGAATTGCGTTTTACTCCCAATCCGCAGGCCTGGGGTGAGTCTCGAGTGACTTTCCATGCGTTGGACCTCGGGGGAACGGCCAATGGAGGTTGGAACCGCAGCGCCACGAACTCGTTTCGCATCGTCGTCCAGGCGGTGAATGATCCGCCGCAGGTGACTTTGTCGTCGACCAATCTGACCGTGTTGGGTGCATCCTCCGACACTGGAGTTCGTTCGGTGGCGGGGTTTGTTCAGTCTGTTTCCGTTGGGCCCGCTGACGAAGTCGCCGCCGGCCAGCGGGTTACGGTGAGTGTTGATGTCGATCGGGAGGAGGCTTTCCGTCAGCTTCCCAGCGTTGATTCGGATGGGAAACTGTCGATGACCTTGAGTCCCTACTGGTCGGGTGAACTCACCCTCACGGTGAGGGCCAGTGATGACGGTCTCAGCAATCCTCCCAACCAGTCGGCCTCAGATCCGATCCGAGTGAGTCTGCGGGTGGTGGCCGAAAACCTGCCGCCCGCCGTGGTGTGGTCTGGAGGGTGGAAGGTTCCATCCCCAGCGTCGGGGCAGACCTTCCTGCTGCCTGGAGTCTACCCCGGATTGAGCGAGGCCTTCACCGATACCTTTGACTTATCTAAAACAACAGCGGAGTGGGTTCCGACCGCTGGCGTGCCGATAAGTTTGCCTGTGGTGGCTTACCGTTCTGGGCGTCGTACGGATTTTGCCGGGTTGGCAGGACTAGAGTTGCGTTGGAATCTCGCGTCATCACCCGTGGGTAAGGGGCAAATCCGGTTAAACCTTTTTGATCAGGTTGGAGCGTCTAACCGTTTTGTTTTACCACTGGAGTTCGTCGCTGGGTCGGGTCCCCGGATTGCGGCGAATTTGCCGGCCTCGTGGGCGACGACCAATTCGGTGACAGGATTGTCCCAGGTGAGCCTCCTCGAGGATGCCGCCCCTCGGGCCTTGGACCTGGCTTCGCTGCTCAGCGGTGCGGTGGGTCCGGTGAGTTGGTCGTTGCAACAGCCCCTGGACTCCCGAGTCGTGGATGCGGAAATCATTGGTAGCACCCTCTGGATTCGACCGAAATTGGATCGCAATGGCAGCGGCTGGTTTCAGCTTCGAGCCGATGCAGCGAACGGGCAAATTGCTTGGGCTTTCAATTTAGAGGTCATTCCGGTGGTCGACGCCCCCCGTTTGACGGCTCCGGCCCTGACACCACTGATCGAAGGCGTGCTTTGGTCGGGATTGGTCGAGGCCCGTTCGGTCGATTCTCCGGGGCGGCCGTTGCTGCTCCGGCTCGATGGCGCGCCTTCCGGACTCCAGATTCGCTCGGATGGCTGGTTGTTCTGGACCCCGGAAGAAATCCAGGGTCCGGGCACATTCTCGGCCGACGTGGTCTCTCAGGATCTGGCGGGTGGACCGGAATCCCGAATCACTCTCCGATTCACGGTGTTGGAGGCCAACCTGCCGCCCGTGATGGCCAGCATCCCGAATGCGGTAGTGCGGGAGGGAACTCCTTTGCAACTGCAGTTGTCGGCCTCGGACGAGGATCTCCCCGTCCAACCGTTGACCTTTCGGCAGGTGAGTGGCCCCTCGGGTCTCTCCGTCAGCACCGATGGACTCCTCTACTGGATACCCTCCGAAGAGCAGGGGCCGGAGAGTCGTGTGTTGCAAGTGGCAGTCAGCGATGGGGAGTCGACCGTGACCAATCAATTCACCGTCCAGGTCCGTGAGGTCAATGAGCTCCCAGTTCCGGTCTTGGTTCCGGACCAAGCTATTAACGAAAAGGTGGCTTGGACATGGGCCTTGCGAGCCAATGATGCGGATATTCCTGTCCAATCTTTGAACTACGGGCTTTCCAGTGGTCCTGCTGGTATGAGCATCAGTTCCGAAGGACTCCTGAAGTGGACGCCGTCGGAAGTTCAAGGCCCCGGCGATTTTTGGGTTTCCTGGTGGGTGAGCGACGGTGTGGTGTCGTCTACCAATCGATTTGGGGTATGGGTGAGGGAGGTTAACGAGCCGCCTCAGGTGGACCCGTCTTCTGAACTGCGAGTGATCGAGGGCTACGAGATGCGTGCAATGGTTCGAGGGATCGATCCGGATGTGCCGCAACAAGCCCTAAAATTCCGGTTAGTGGAGGGTCCCATCGGGATGAGCATGACACCCGAGGGTTTGGTTATTTGGCGTCCTGTTGAAAGCCAAGCTCCCGCCACCAACGAGGTCTGGATTGCCGTGAACGATGGCGTTGTCTGGGCGACCAACCGATTGGTGTCCATTGCCTCCGAGTTAAACGAAATTCCTCTGATCGATCCGCTCCCCGAGCTAACGGTGGTTGCCGGCTTCGAATTGCAGGCTTTGGTCCGAGCCCGCGACATTGATTTGCCCAAGCAAACCTTAGTTTACCAATTAGTGCAGGCTCCGGCAGGAATGACAATTCAGACCAATGGTTTGTTGCTGTGGAAGCCGCCGACCAACCAAGCCGCCGGGCGCTACGACCTTCGCGTGCGGGTGAGCGATGGGCGGGACGCAGCCGATGTTTCCTCGGTGGTGGTGGTCAAGGCGCTGAAGCTTCCGCCAATCATCACACCCGTTGGGGATTTGCAATGGACCGAAAATCTTTTTCAGAGTCGCCAACTCATTGCCGTGGATCCCGGTTCCCAGGGCCCCAATCTTCAGTGGACACTGGTGCAGGGCCCGCCGGGAT
>CAINWP010000257.1 GCA_903854475.1 uncultured Verrucomicrobiota bacterium | reverse complement strand
GATGTGACTGTATCCTTCCCCTTGGGACGCTTGGTGGTGGTGACGGGGGTGAGCGGGTCAGGCAAGAGCACCCTGGTCAAAGAGTGTCTGGTGCCTGGGGTTCGAGCGGTACTGGCCGGTGAGGACGAAAAGAAGGTGCGAGGATTGGCGGGGGGAGTCCGTGGCTTGGGGAGCTTGCGCGCCGTCCACGAGGTGGATCAAACCCCCATCGGACGCACTCCGCGCTCCACACCTGCCACCTATGTGGGTTTCTTTGACGACATCCGAGCCTTGTTTGCCCTGGTGCCCGAGGCCCGTATGCGTGGCTATGGACCCGGACGTTTCAGCTTCAATTCCTCTCAAGGACGGTGTCCGCACTGCGAAGGGGCAGGGGTGGTGAAGATGGAGATGAATTTTCTCCCAACCGCCTCGGTGGGCTGCGAGGCCTGCGGTGGCAAACGCTTCAACGCAGGGACGCTGGAGATTCGCTATCAGGGCAAGTCCATCGCGGAGGTGCTCCAGCTCTCCGTGGCTGAAGCCATTGAGTTTTTTGCGCACCAAACGCGGTTGCGCCGCCCTCTGGAAGCCTTGAGGGATACGGGGCTTGAATACCTTCAATTGGGCCAGATTAGCCCGACCTTGAGCGGGGGTGAGGCCCAGCGAATCAAGCTAGTGACCCACCTTCTTGGTGGGCTCAAATCTGCCGCGATTGAGCGGGAAAACGCTGATTTGACTCTACGAAAGGCTCCCGGCCGGCCGCTGCCCCGAGACCTCTTTGTGCTCGAAGAACCCACCCTCGGGTTGCACATCCAAGACGTCCGACGCTTGGTTGCCGTGCTGCAGCGTCTCGTCGATGCGGGGCACTCAGTGATCGTTATCGAGCACAACCTCGATCTCATCGCTGAAGCCGACTGGATTGTGGACATGGGACCCGAGGGGGGCGCAGGCGGCGGGCAAGTCGTGGCCGACGGGACGCCGGAACAAATTGCCGCGGACCCCATTTCTCATACCGGTCGCCACCTGCGACGAACCCTCACGCAGCAGCCTGCTTGAGAGGCTGTCAGGAACGAAGGTGGGCCGGGCGCGTTGTGCCGGAGACTTCAGGCCAACGGGGATAACTCTCGATGCCAGGGAGTGCTTTGCTCGTAGGCGTGAGCGATGCGGAACAAGGTGGATTCGCCGAAGGGCTTGCCGAGGAGTTGGAGACCGATCGGTAGTTTTGGATCCGAGGCAAATCCGCAGGGCAGGCTCAGTCCGCAAATACCTGCCAGATTGCAGGAGATGGTGAACACGTCGCACAGGTACATTTGCAACGGGTCGTTGGATTTTTCTCCCACCTTGAAGGCCGGGGCGGGCGTGGTCGGAGTGACCAAGGCATCGACCTTCTGGAAAACGTCTAGGAAGTCGTTGCGGATCAGGGTGCGCACCTTCTGAGCCCGGATGTAATAGGCGTCGTAGTAGCCACTGCTGAGCACGTAGGTGCCGAGCATGATGCGGCGCTTCACCTCGGGTCCGAAGCCCTGACCGCGGGTGCGGCTGTTGAGCTCCATGGGTGTGGAGCCATCCACCCGGGCTCCGTAGCGGACACCATCGTAGCGAGCCAAGTTGGCCGAGGCCTCGGCCGGAGCGATGATGTAGTAGGTCGCAGCCGCGTATTCCGTGTGAGGCAAGGAGACTTCGACGATCTCGGCCCCGAGCGACTCCAGTTGGCGGACGGCCGCGCGCACCGACGCCTCTACTTCGGGGTGCATGCCGCCGATCATGTATTCCTTGGGCAGGCCGATTCGAAGCCCCTTCAATGAGGTAGAGAAGGCTGCGCGATAATCGGGGACCGGTTCCTGCATGGAGGTGGAATCCATGGGGTCATAACCGCTGAGCACCTGAGTCATCAGTGCCGCATCCGTGACAGTTTTGGTGAACGGTCCGATTTGGTCGAGGGAGCTCGCGAAGGCCGTTAGGCCGTAGCGGGATACCCGACCGTAGGTGGGTTTCATGCCGACCACGCCGCAGAGGGCTGCGGGTTGCCGGATAGATCCCCCGGTGTCCGATCCAACACTGGCGAAGCACTCATGGGCCGCAACACTGGCGGCGCAGCCCCCGGAAGACCCCCCCGGAATTCGGGTGGTATCCCAGGGGTTGAGCGTGGTGAAGAACGCCGAGTTTTCCGTGGAACTGCCCATGGCGAACTCATCCAAATTGAGACGCCCGAAGACCACCGCACCTGCTTGCTTCAGGCGTTGGACCACCGTGGCGTCGTAGGGGGACACGAAGTTTCCCAGGATGCGCGAACCGCAGGTCATGGGCTGCCCTCTCTGGGCGATGACATCTTTAAGGCTGATCGGCACCCCCAGCAGCGGATGCTCGGACGGGGTCGCCGAACCTGACGCACGCAGTTGGTCGGCGGCATCGGCCTGTGCTAGCGCGTCGGCCGCATCGTAGTTCAGGTAGGCCTTAACCTGGCCATCGACCCGACCGATCTGGTCGAGGCAGGCCTGGGTGGCTTCGCGGGAAGACACCTCTCCTTGGTGGATGCGGTGGGCAAGTTCAGAAACGGTGATTCGGTGAAGCATCGTCGGTACCGAATGGAACAAGCGATCGGCCCCATGCGAAAGCGCAAAGGGCACCAAGACTGAAAGAAAGCGGAGCCGTGCAGCGAATTAGTTGGGAGAAACTTGAAGTGTCTTCCCAATGGAAACCATTGAGGCCCTTGTGGCCCTGAACCTTATTTCGGGCGTCGGCCCGATTCGCATCCGCCATTTGCTCGATCACTTCGGAAGCGATCCCGCGGCGGTGCTCAGGGCCTCGCAGGGCGAGTTGGAACGGGTGCCCGGCATCAGTGGTCCAATGGCCTCCAGCATCGCCCGTTGGGAGTCCGAGGTCGATTTGGCAGGCGAACTGCGCCGGATCCAGGAGTTCGGGGTGACGGTGCTGGGATTCACCGAACCGGAATACCCAGTCCTTCTTAAGCAAATCTACGATCCGCCGCCAGTGCTCTATGTGAAGGGGAAGTTGACCCCGGAAGACATGCAAGGGGTTGCTATCGTGGGCTCTCGTTTGACGACCTCCTACGGCATGGAGGTGGCTCGGAAGTTGGGCTACCAACTGGCCTACACCGGGGTCAGCGTCATTAGCGGAGGAGCACGCGGAGCCGACACAGCAGCCCATCAAGGCGCCTTGAGCGCCCAGGGTCGAACCATTGCCGTGTTGGGCACGGGAATTGATCGGGTATATCCCTCCGAGAACGGCGAATTGTTCGAACGGATCGCCGAGCGCGGAGCCTTGGTGACCCAGTTTCCCTTCGGACGTTCTGCCGACCGCGGCACCTTTCCCGCCCGAAACCGGATCGTTGCTGGCATGAGCCTCGGCACGGTGGTGATCGAGGCCAGTTTGTCCAGCGGCGCACTCATTACGGCTAATCTAGCCAACGACTACGGTCGACAGGTCTTCGCGGTGCCGGGCCGGATCGACAGCCCGCGCAGCAAGGGGTGTCACGATTTGATCAAGAAAGGAGCCAAGCTGTGCGAGGGCATCGAGGACGTACTCAGCGAGTTTGAATATCGATTCCCGGGATCCAATCGCCCTGAGGTCCAATCTGGGCAGCCGGAGTTTCCGTCCATTACTCTTAATGCGGCGGAGCAGGCCGTGTGGGATGCCCTCGGTCGGGAAACTTTGGAGGTAGATCCGATCATCCGTGAGTCCGGGTTGCCTCCCAGTGCGGTCCAGGTCGCCCTGTTTAGTCTCGAACTCAAACGACTGGTTCGGCAGTTCCCGGGGCGGCGTTTTGAGCGGGTTTCCGCGGAGAATTAATCTGGGGTTTCCGACGGACTGGGCTGCCACCTCGTTGACGACCAGATCGTCGGGCTGATATGAACACTGCGCCGATGAAGAAACCTGCTGTAGCATCCCAACCGCGTTACCGCCGAATCCTCCTGAAACTGAGCGGTGAGGCACTCGGAGGTGGAGAGGGGCAAGGCATCAACCCGGAGGCGGTGCACGACATGGCTTGCCAGGTTGCCGAGGTCCAGCAATTGGGAGTCGAAGTGGTGATCGTGGTCGGCGGCGGCAATATCTTTAGAGGCCTTCAGGGCAGCGAAAAGGGTATTGAGCGGGCCACGGGTGACTACATGGGCATGCTTGCTACGGTCATCAATGCCTTGGCTCTACAAGATGCGCTCGAGAAGCAGGGTGTTGCGACCCGTGTCCAAAGTGCCATCAACATGACCCAAATTGCCGAACCCTTTATACGGCGCCGGGCCGTGCGCCACTTAGAGAAGGGTCGCGTGGTCATTTTCGCGGCAGGGACCGGCAATCCTTACTTTTCGACCGACACGGCCGCCGCGTTGCGAGCCAATGAGATCGGAGCCGAAGTGGTGTTGAAGGCCACCAAGGTCGATGGCATCTACGACAAAGACCCCAAGAAGCACGCCGACGCAAAACGCTACGATCAGGTCAGCTACACCACTGCCCTTGAGAAACAGTTGAAGGTTATGGACGCCGCTGCCTTCGCTCTTTGCATGGACAACAAGATGCCCATCGTGGTGTTTGATTTCTTTAAGCCCCACAATCTGCGCAATGTGGTGCTGGGCAAGAAGGTGGGCACCCAAGTGGTGGCCTGAAGAGCCCACTGCCTCAATTTTTAACGACGACCAAAACCCACAGACAATCGCTATGACCATCGATGAAGTGATCTTTGACACCGAGGAGAGGATGCTGAAGTCCGAAGACCACGTCCTGAACCAGTTTTCTGGAGTTCGCACCGGCAAGGCGACCCCATCCCTGATTGAGAATGTGATGGTGGAAGCCTATGGCTCCAACATGCGACTGAAGGAGTTGGCCACTATCACGGCGCCCGAGGCCCGAATGCTGATGGTACAACCCTTCGACCAGTCCACTATGAAGGCCGTCGAAAAGGGGATCCAAGCCTCTGGTCTGGGACTCAATCCTGCATCACAGGGTCGATTCATTCGCATCGTGCTGCCGGACTTGAGTTCCGAGCGCCGTCAGGAGTTCGTTAAGATTTGTAAGCGCATCGCCGAGGAAGGGCGCGTCGCCATCCGGAATGAACGTCGTCAGGCCATTGAGGCGCTGAAGAAGACAAAAAATGACGGCGGGGTTTCGGAGGATGCGATAAAGACCGCCGAAGCTGATGTTCAGAAATTAACCGATTCCTTCATCGCCAAGGTGGATCAGCATTTGGCGATTAAGGAGAAAGAAATCATGACGGTTTGAACCGGCTAGGAGGTTTTCCTTTTCGGTCACCTGGGCTCCAGTTCCAAGAATGGCTGGTCGCCACTGGTTCCCTGGATAAAATATCGGGAAACCCCAATTGACATAAGTTGGGCACGGCAGTAGCGAAGAGCGATTAAACCCCTCGTTACCGTTTGATGGATACGTTATGCCGTTACCCCGCATCTCAGAGACGGAATGGGAGATCATGAGGATTGTCTGGAAACGACATCCTGTGACCTCAGCGGATGTTATTGTCCAACTCCAAAAAGAGGATCCCACTTGGATGGCGGTTACCGCGAAGACCTTGCTCAATCGACTCGTTCGCAAGGAAGCCTTGAGCTACGAAGCCATCGGTCGGATTTATCACTACAGCGCAAAGGTAGCTGAAGCAGAGTGCGTCTCGGAGGCGACGCGATCCTTTCTGGACCGTGTCTTTGGCGGATCCCTCACTGGCATGATGGCTCACTATGTTGATAGTCGAAAGCTCTCCAAGGCTCAGATCAGCGAGTTGCGTCGGATTCTGGAATCCGAAACCTCGAAGTAGGCGGAGTTAGGCAAGCAATCTGCTAGGCCAGTCAGAGACATTCTGACATGAGCCAGGAGGTTATTCGCAATCTGGGGTGGGATCTGATAAGCGGTTCCGCCAATGCGGCAGTGCTTGGAATTCTTGTGCTTGGAGTGCGGCGGTTGCTTCGTCGACACCTTTCACCCGATTGGCGTTTAATCCTGAGTAGTCTGGTGTTGGCGCGGTTGGTGTGGCCCTGGGAAATCCCTTCCCCGGTTAGCCTTTTCAATGTTACCGCTCCGCTGTTTCCACCGATTACTGCTGGGTCTTTCCCCATCGACGGATGGCGTTGGTGCCTGGTGGCGTGGGCTGCAGGAGTGGTCGTCCGAGTGGCTTGGGTGATAGTGGATTGGACGCGGCTTCAACAAAGGATCGCTCGCTCGCAGTCCGCGCAATCGATTTTGGTGGGCCTGTGGAATGATGCCATCCGGGAAGAGTCGAGATTCTTGCGCCGAGTTCCCATCCGGCAATCCACGGAAGTGGGTGGTCCGTGTCTGGCGGGATTAATCCATCCCTGCCTGCTGGTGCCTCCCAATCTGAGTGAGCAGTTTTCCCAGAAGGAGATTCGTCTAATATTTCTCCATGAGATAGCCCATCTCCGTCGTCGCGATCTATGGCTGAACGTGCTCCTGGAAACGGTGCGAACCGTGCATTGGTTTAACCCGGTGGTGGGCTGGATTCTGCAGCGATGGCGTGAAGATCGCGAAGAAGCGTGTGATGTTCACGCATTGTCGGCGGACCGTGTCAGCAACGTTTTGTATGGGCAGGTCCTTCTGAAATGCCTCGAGAGAGCATCGGGCTTGGAAGCAGATCGGGTCGCTGTAGCGTGGCAGGGGGACCCCTTGGCGGCCCCACGCTCCCTGGTTCATCGCATCCAGGCCATCGCTCGGTTTCGGACTGGGCGGCGGACATGGGTTGTCGGAGCCTGCACTCTATTGGTTGTTGCTCTATTGGGACTGACCGATCAAGAGCCCTTGCCGCCGCGTCGGGTCTGGTTGCTGAAGACAGAGGCCGTTTTCGGACTGTTGTCGCCGCAGGCTAGAGCAGTGTCTCAATTGAGTTTTTATTAAAACCAAACTAAGGAGCCTTCTTTTGGACAGGGCGCGGCCGAAGATTCCATTCGAACTCTCCCCATGAGCAACTGTCAGAACTTCAGCTCCTGATCCAATCGCCAAGAACGCTCCAAAAGCGCGTCCGACGTGGTCGTATTGGAGTGCTTGCCGCAGCTGGCAAATACAACAAAGCGATTGCCGCTGTATGGGGCCCCAGTCCTCGCTGTATGGGGTCCCAGTCCTGTGACTGTGGGACTGTGGCGCCAGCGCATACTGGGCATATGGGGTTTGCTAATCTCCATAAGGCTCCCAGACTTGGAAGGCTCACGACACTACCTAGGTAGGGACCGATCTCCGAGCGGTCCGCGTCTG
>CAINWP010000256.1 GCA_903854475.1 uncultured Verrucomicrobiota bacterium | reverse complement strand
CGATCCGAGAAGGTGCCCGAATCGCCTTCATCGGCATTGCACACGATGTACTTCTGCTCGGCGCGGGCATTGAGGACGGTCCTCCACTTGATGCCGGCCGGAAACGCTGCGCCGCCGCGCCCGCGCAGGCCAGACCGGGTGATTTCTTCAACAAGATCTCCAGGTTCGGCCTGAAGTGCCGCACGCAACCCACGTCCCCCGCCATGGGCCTCGTAGTCGGCGATGCTGAGAGGATCGGTGATGCCGACGCGGCTGAAGGTGAGTCGCTCCTGCCCGGCGAGATAGGGAATGGATTCAGGGGCGCCGAGTCGCAAACGATGAGAGCCACCCTGAAGGAACTGGGCATCAAACAGAGACGGAACATCCTGCGCTTCGACCGGTCCGTAGCCGATACGTCCCTCGGTGGTGACGACTTCAACGAAGGGTTCGAGCCAAAACAGGCCGCGCGAGCCATTGCGGATCAGACGGATGGAAATCCCACGTTCGGCGGCGATCCTGGAGATGGCCTGCGCCGTAGCGTTGGCGCCAAGGCCTATCGCGGCCGAATCGTTGGGGACGTAGACGGTGACACTCATGGATTTCCTCCTGCGTTGCCCCGCAACTCCTGGATCCAGCGATCCAGCTTTTCTGAGGTCACACGCCCTCGGACTTCACCATCGACCAGCACAGAAGGAGCACAGGCGCAATTTCCGAGACAATAGACGGGTTCCAACGTGACGGCACCATCGGTGGACGTTTCATGGAAAGTCAGGCCGTGCCGTTTTTGCAGGTGGGTTTCCAGCGCGTCACAACCCATGGCTTGGCAGGCCTCAGCCCGACAGAGGCGCAAGATGTGGCGACCGGGCGGCACTGTGCGGAAGTCGTGGTAGAAACTCAGCACGCCATGGACCTCTGCCTGCGACAGGTTTAAGGCATCGGCGAGCCGGGGAACCGCGGTGCTGGGAACATAACCCAGGAGGTCCTGGATCCCGTGCAGCATCGGGAGCAGGGCTCCAGCCACGGAGCGATTGGCAGCGATCACCGAGTCAATCGTTGCCAATAGGTCCTGAGTCCCGAGCACTGTCGGCGATGTGTTGGCTTGAAGCCGTGATTCCATCTGGTGGGGTTCTATTTGCGAATAGTCGCCGTACAGGGCCTCAGGTTCAAGGTCTGAGGTTTGAGCGAACTCTCTCAAACAAACCCTCGGCCATCCGGAGAAATGCGCTCGTCGTTTCCTCATCACTCTTGGGAATTTGCCGACACGCGTCGCCCGGAAACGACAGAGGCGACGGCGCGCTGAATCCAAGATCGGCCTCTTATACCGACAGGAGGCCCCGCTTTCAGCACACCGTCGCCCTCGAGCTTTGGTAAACCCCATCCAGGGACCAAGATCCACTGATCATCCGGGGCACTATTCAAAGCCTCAGATTGAAGCCTGAATTGCCCCGTCACTCATACCACCCCATTCAGCCCATAACCAACCGACGCATCTGCCGGACGGATGAGATCAACCCAATCAACTCATCTTTGAGCTGTAAGCGACTGTGCTTCAACTGCTGTGTCCGCGCGTCCGAAGCCGGCTCCAACTCGGTTTCAATCCGAACAATTTCATTGTCCACCGTTTGGTATCGGTCCAGCAGGTGCTTGAAGTGGGCGTTGCTCAATTTCAGCGCATGAATGGTTTCCTTGAACTGGGGGAAATCGACAACGAGGGAGTGATTCAGGATGGAGTGCATAATAATAGTCGGTGTTTTGCGCCCAGTCTGGAACTTTTTTGGAACCAGCGATCATTGCCACTGGAAGATCTATGGACAGGGTTTGCTGAAATCAAACTCCCTGAATCGGACTCTCAGGGCTCGCCCCCCTTTGTCAGGAGGCGAACAAACCTTGTCCAGCCCAGCGACCCATTTCATCGACGCCCTGCGCTGACGACTCACTTGCCGAGGCAAAACTGGCTGAAGATGGAGTCCAGCAAATCGTCGACGGAGGTCTTGCCGACCACCTCACCCAAGGCCGTTAGCGCCACCCTCAGTTCAAAGGCCACCAACTCCAGGGTTTGCTGGCTCTCCAGCCCCGAACACGTCTGGAGGACCGCCTCCCGAGCCCGCTCCAGCACGCGCTGATGGCGGACTCCAATGGCCACCCCATCGTCTCCGCTACCGCCAATACTCTTGGAGATCAGTTGTTCTTCGATGGCCCGCTCCAGGTCGTCCAAGCCGACTCCGGTCCGGCAACTCACCGGGACCGAGCCCGGGTGAACCTGCGCCCCAGGCAGGTCGCATTTGTTGGAAACGCAAATGCGGCCTTTGCCCGCCCACGCCGCCACCAGTGCCTCCTCCTCGATGGACCACGGCACCGACGCGTCGACGATGTGCAAGATCAACTCCGCCTCCGCGGCCGCCTCGCGACTTCGTCGGATCCCCTCCCGTTCCACCGCATCCTCCGATTCCCGAAGGCCAGCGGTATCCACCAGGACCAGCGGAATACCCCGAACCTGAACCACTTCTTCCAAAGTGTCCCGGGTTGTTCCTGCCACCGGAGAGACGATCGCTCGCTCGTGTCCCAACAGGCGATTGAGCAACGACGATTTGCCCGCATTGGGTCGCCCTACCAAGGCCGTGCGAACCCCCTGCCGCAAGAAACGCCCCTCGCGCGCCGTGCGCAACAACGCGTCGATTCCATCCAGTGCCGATCGGAGCTTCGCCGTCAGTACAGCGGTCGTGTCCGGGGAGATGTCTTCATCCGGAAAATCGATATGGGCCTCGATATGCGCGAGGACGCCCATGAGGGAATCGCGCAAAACTTCGATGCGGCGCGACAACGCTCCGGCCAATTGAGCACGGGCGGTGCCCAGGGCGCGATCGGTCTGGGCGTGGATCAGGTCTGCGACCGCCTCGGCCTGAGCGAGATCCATGCGCCCATTGAGGAAGGCCCTGGCGGTAAACTCCCCCGGTTCGGCCGGTCGAGCGCCTGCGGCCAACACGGTCTCCAAAACACGACGAGTCAGAAGGATTCCGCCATGGCAGGCGATCTCCACCGTGTCCTCGCCCGTGAAGGACTTGGCCCCTCGGAAGACCGTGAGCACGGCTTCATCCACGCGTATTCCCTGGCGGTGGACTTCACCGAGAATGGCCATTCGCGGCGTGAACGAGGAGGGCAATCGACCGCCGGCGGACCGCAGACATCGGTCGGCCACAGTCAAAGCCTCCCTTCCTGAGAGGCGCAGGACGGCCAGTCCTCCGGTCCCTGGAGGGGTCGCCACGGCTGCGATGGTGTCGGAAGGATTCACAAAAACAGCTCAACCTCAGACGTGACCGCAATTGCCTTGAGCATTCTCCGCATCGCGCCCCTGGAGCCAGAAGCGGGCCTTCTCATAGCTGCGCTTGTGGAGGTAATGCAGCAAGTCGGGCGAGGTTCCCGGAGGCAACGCGTGGGTGAGTTCACTGACGCGTTGCACGAGGGGCAGCACACTTTCCCGTTGGCCCGTCGTTCCCCCGGTGGCCGCATTCTCCAAGCGAACCAACGCCTCCAAGATCTCCGATTCCAATGCCGTCATGTGCCGCACAATGTGCTGCCAACGACTCCCCGGGGTCAAATCACGACCGTCATGGATTATCCCCCGCCGAAGAAGCACCTGAATCGAGGGTAGTGGCATTGCCTCGCGATGGCATTGCCGGGGGATTGTTTCAACGCGGCCGCCGCCAACCAATGAAGGTCAGTCCAGAGAACTCACAGGGCTGAGGATCGCCTGATACACCGTCAGACCATCGGCACCGGGTTCGTCGGCCTTGGGCACCGGAAACCACGTCATACCCGCAAAAGAAGTCCGGCGCTCGACGGTCGTCCAGCTCCTCAGATCGTGGGAGATCCGAAGGACCGCTTTGGTCTCCAGATTCCAGGGACCGCTGACTCGGACACGGTCGCCCGAGGCGCGCTGCACCCACTCAATGAGCACCGGCGGAGGCGTGTCTCGAACACTCAAGCGGACCTCATCCTCGGAAGGCACCACCTGCCAGTGCAACCCAGCCTCGAGCGGAGGCAATACGAGCCGTTCAAACCAACCGTTGAGGCTGTCAGCCTTAACCAGCCTCAATACCGCACCGCGGGAAAGCCGGACACCGTCTGCCAAGACGACTTCCAAGGTGCCGCGCAAGTTCAATGGGCCCGTCACCTGCAAGGCCGACTCGGACGCGATGGTGGTTTCTCGAACCCGTACTTGAAGGGTCCCTTGAGAGGTCTGGGTCCATTCTCCGCGAACTCGCCCCGGCTGCTCCTGATCGACCACCGCCAGAGCGCCATTGGTCAGGTGGCCCGATAGAATACCGGCCGCGATTAAGGTTCCGCCCTCGAGACTCAGCCCCTGGGACAATACCAATTCGCCGCCTTCGACCTGTAGGGTGCCACCGGCCTGAACCAACGGCGCGGAAACCTGTAGCCGCCCACCAAATGGCAGACGGATCTTGCCCCGATTGGTGAGTGATTCCCCCGAGGTAGCCCATTGGGCGAACCCTTGGACGTCGAGCAACCCCTCAACAGCCAATCCTCCGCGGATCTCAGAGAGGCCCGCTCCGGGCTTCACCCGCAAAATACCCCGCGGCGCGAGCGTCATTCCTGAATTGGGAAATTGCAGCAAGGCACCAGGGCTTCCGGAGGCAGCAACCAACTCCACCAATCCTTCGATCGGGGTCACCGTGTTGAGAAGCAAGCTGCTGGGACCAAAGGTATCGTCTGAGGCTACGACGATGGACAAGTCGCCCGGAAAACGACCCTCAAGAGCCGATCCTTGGGCCACAAACCGGAGAGCTAGTTCCTGGGTGGTCTCGGACGCCACCTCCGCCGAGGCTGCGACCAACAAGGGACGGGCGAACACCTGACCCCCCTCGTAAATAAAACGGCTTTGGTTGTAGAACTCAAATCGGCTCGAAGGTCCGGCCACACGAATCTCCCCGGAAACCTGCCGGAAACGAGCTCCCTTGCCGGTGATCGCCAGCCCCATGTAATGAGCGGCCTCCACGACACCCCGGTTGCCCCACTCGGACCCGTCCCGGCTGAAGAGGAGCACCGACTTGAGGGTAACCAACCCCTCGTTCACCAGATCGCCGTTGATGAACCGGGAACCACCCGGGCCATATTGCACGAGAATCTCGCCCGTAGTACCCACGTCGATCCGTCCTGAACTCAAATGGATCCCCACAGACTGGGGCTCGTCCGGGGCTTCGATCCGAAGCCGGCCATCGATACGAAATCCGGCCGTGGGTTCATTCCCGTCATAGCCCTGAATCCAACGAAATCCCCCTTCCGGGATGTCATCAATCGCGTGAACCCTTCCACACACGCCACCAAAGATCAGTGCACACAGGATTACGATAGACCGCGTGTGGTCATAAGCCCTACCCAGATGGAAAAGTCGACCCATAGCAGGAAAACGGGGGTTCATTGACGGTGACAATTGTAAAATCTAAGCCGATCTATTAGTCAAAAATATGCCTTCGGTCAGTCATTACACTCATCCAAATCCAAGTCTTCAATATTAATATATTTTTGACAGTAACAACCCTGCTTTGCCGGGGCGTATGTCTTTTTGAAAGCCCGATGGGTCTGAAAACCCGAACTCCAACCGCTTTTTCTGACCGAAGCCCCACTCCCTTTTCGGAAGAAACCGGGTCCCACTGAAGTCCCGCCGGGATCAGTAACGTTCGCGGTTGGGATTCCAGATCACATCGCTGAGGAATTTCTCCTCGCGACCGGGTGTGGGGCTTAGCAGGTAACTACGACGGAAGAACTGGGCATGACCATCCAAGAACGCAAGATTGGCCCCTCCTCGAGTCCCTAAACCGTGACGCAATGCCAAACGCTCACCGCGGGCCGCCGGAAAAATCCCGTTCCGCGTCGGATCCGGAGTGCACGGCTCCAGCGTGGGACTGAAAGCCTGGTCGAGCAACGACACGGTCGCCGATGGAGCAGCCACGGCACTCATAGGCGGCATCATCGGGTACTCGTAGCTGTTCCCTTGAACCCCGTTACGAATGGAAGACTGTAATTTGAGGTCAAGATTCATTCCGTAGCTAAAGACACCGAAGGCTCCCCCTTTCATGAACGCGTCTCCGCCAGCGGCCCGCGCTCCGGCACAATGGAAAACCCCTCCCTGTTTGCCGGGAAACGGCCATAACTCCTTCGGATCAGTCGTGGTCGAGTTGGTTGCGTACCCCGCGAATGTGCGCTGTCCCAGGTAGGGCGGTAAGGCATTAAACCAAGCCAGAGGATCCCTCGGGCTACCGGGGCCCTCCATGGCACCGGTATCGACACCGTACTGCCCACCGCCGTCGGTTCCATCACGCGGAATCGCATCTCGCGAATCCGTGGCATACAACTGGATACCCAACCCCCATTGACGCAAGTGGTTGAGACACTGAACCGAGACCGCTTTGGAGCGAGCCGAAGCCAAACCGGGTAGGAGTAAGCCTGCCAAAATTGCGATAATGGCAATAACCACCAGGAGTTCCACCAATGTGAAGGCGTGTATTGGCACTCCGCCCGTCGATCGCAGAAAGGATTGATCCAGAAATCCCCGAGATTTGTCCCGTGTCCGACAGCAATGACTCTGAACGGGTTCCATAGACTGTGATTCTACTGTTTTCAACCGTTTCAATTTAATGAAAATATATAGGATTAAACCATTTTGTCTAGCTTCATGACATTTTTCTCGTTTATTCGGGTTTGAATTTTTATTCATACGACATCTTCGTCCTATTCATAGGTGTTCCTTAACTATGGGTAACACTCCACAGAGCAATCCTCCTTGAGATTGTTTTTAAATCGTCACTCTGGATGCCGAAACTTAGGGATATTTTTATTTCGCCTTCAAAAACAACCTCACCTGCGCACCTCCGAGGTAAGGCGATTTCCCCGAAAGCGCCGCGTCCGCAGACATGGACCGCCGCAGACATGGACCGCCGCAGTGGCGGACCGCTCGGAGATCGGTCCCTACCTCGGAGCCTCATCCGGCCACGGCACGGTGGGTCTCCAAAAAACCTGCCTCACCCAAAGTGGGGAATTTTAATCGTCGTCACTGACTGGGGAAAATAAGCGTCCTCGCACACACCTCACCCGCGCACCTCCGAGGTAGGGCGATTTCTCCGAAAGCGCCGCGTCGGCAGACACGGACCACTGCAGAGGTCGGACCACCGCAGAAGTCGGACCGCCGCAGAGGCGGACCGCTCGGAGATCGGTCCCTACCTCAGTGTTCCTCTGGCGACTTCCGGGGGCCAAAAAGCAACTGTCCGTGACGGAGTGAAAACCAATGAAACCTGCCGGTTTAAAAACCACTGAAAATAGCGAGGAACCCAATTTTAGCAGTTCAAGTACACTCTCCGAGGACTCGAACATCATTGCCCATCGTCTTCATCCACAGCCATTCTTGGAGGTTCTCCTCCTTGAAACCCATTGCCGATAGACGAAAAAACTCCGAAATCCGTCGTCGTTTATGAATCGATACACCTCGTGAACTGGGACCCCTCCAAACTGGAAGACCTCTGCCGCCTGCATACTGCACCACCCCCGAATCCAGACCTCCGAAAGGGACCCAGTGTCCTGATGCACTAAGACCCATTTTCACTCTTCCCGATCTCCGAAAACCCTTCGCCTTTCCAAACCCCATGGGTTCCTCGCTACTTTCAGTGGGTTAGTAGCACGGCAGGGTAAGTTTCCCGGCAACGAAGTAGAGCATGTTGGTCATGTATTCGACTGACCGATACCCGCGGGCCTTGCGCTTCACAGCCGAGAACAGGCTGTTGAGTCCCTCCATGAAGGCCGTCGTCAGACCTTGAGTCCAATGGGCCAGAATACCCTCCAAGTGCCCTTCGATCATCCGAGCGGCACGGGCCATCGGTTCGAGCAACTCCCCGGTTCGTTCCCTCATCGCCTGGACCCACGCGCACCAGTTCCCGAACAGCTTCTTGGCTTCTCCCACATCCTTCCATTGGTAGATACCTTGAAGCACCAGCCTCATCTCGTAGGCCATGCCCGTTACACACCGTTCCAGAGCCATCGATTCCCACTTCTGGGCTTCCTTCTCCGTCCAGTTCACCCGGTTCTTGAGCCACATCCACCGCGTCCGCTCCAAAAGCTCCCGCTTACCGGCATCGGACCGACTCTCCGCCTTCCGGACCTGGTCGCACGCCTCCACCACATTCTGGATGATGTGGAATTTGTCGTACACCACCTGAGCGTTCCCCAGGTTGCTGGCCACCCCCTTGGTGTAGGCCGCGCTCATGTCGATGGCCACACGCCGAAT
>CAINWP010000255.1 GCA_903854475.1 uncultured Verrucomicrobiota bacterium | reverse complement strand
GTTTTGGGAGCACCAACGAGTTGGTCGACGCCATCTGGGGATACCTTGCCGAGCGGAATCTCAAGCCGCAGCGATACCAATGGCGGGCCGATGGAGCCGCGATTCTGGAGAAAATCCACCGAGCCCGGGAAGCTCTGGCAAGAAGCCAACAAATTGATAAAGACAAATCAGAGACACTGCACTAGGGCGCGATCCAGAGCGGCTCGATGTTCCGGATTATGTGGGTCATACGGAGAGAACTCTGGATCGTTCCATAAGGTCTCAAAGTTGGCTTTCGCCGATTCAAACAACGACGCATCCCGCGTCTGGGATATCTTGATCGTCCATTCGATCCCGTCGATGAGCGCCGACTTCGACAGGTTGGCGCTACCGACAAACGCAGTCCCGAAACCGTTGGAACGCTCAAAAATCCATGCCTTGGCATGGAGTCGTTCACGCTGACCATCGAGCGAAACACGGACTTGGACCCCGGGATACTGGGCCAACTGATCCAACGCCGATCGGTCAGTGGCACCGAGGTAGGTGGTGGTGAGGACTCGGACCTGAAGGCGTGTCTTTCCCTGAGCGTCGGCAGCAGTCACCCGTTGGAAGACGTCAGCCAGCTTTCGAACCCCAGCTTTCTTGATGAAACTGACCAGGAGATCGAGGCGCTCTGCCGTCTCCAATTCGGCCCGCAGCTCGGAGTACAGTGACGGCTCTCCCTTGCCCGAGGTAAACAACCAGGGCTTGCTGAGACCGGTGCGGGGCAGCACTGGGCGGATCTGCGGTTCGTGAATAGCCCGCAACAACCGGAGCGCTGAGGCTGGCAACGGTGCCACCAAATCGTCACCGGCTCCGTCGCGGGCGGCCCGCAGCATCTTCGCAATAACCCGCAGCTCGCTTTGCGCCTGTTCCACCTCATCGCCGGACGATGATGCTGCACGATCGAGGAGCTCCGGAATGCGCGAGGCGAGGTCATCCAGCAGCAGGTCACGACGCTCAGACTCAGAGACACCATCGACCCAGGCACGTCCCGCCGCCTCAAGTTGCTGGAGTTCAGCCTCCTCGCCTTCGCGAACCAACCGTTCGTAAATCCCAGGGCGCATAGTAAAACTTCGGTGGTGGTTGGGGTCAGAGATCGGTGGAGGAAGAGGAAATAGTGAGGACGGCCGGTTGGCCGGTTTTACTTCAGGGGCCGCTGCGCTTGCTTGAGCAACTCGCGAACTCCCGGATCCACCGCATAAACGAAACAGCCTTTGGTACCTCTCGTCATCAGGGTTCGGTAGGTGTTCCGAATGATGCGGTCGGTCAATTCTGCGGCTCCCTGTGGGTCTTTGGATGCCAACTTGCGCCAACCGTGAACGCTCTTGTCGGATCCGGCACGGGCGGAAGGATCGGTCACCAATTGTCCGTTCCGGACGACAAGATCAGGACCGATGATCACTCCGATGTAATCGACCTCGAGTCCCTGACAGGTGTGGATGCAGCCGATCTCGCGAACCGAGTTGGGTTGGACAATCCAAAGGCTTCCATCTGTCGACAAATTCCAGCGCGCTTGAAACTCCGCTTCGGGGAATTCGATGTCCCACGCCAGCGGCTCTTTCTTGCTCTTCCATTTCCAACAGTACCCGGCCACCAACCGAGCGCTGTTCTCGCCGTTCCTGGCTTCGATGGCCGCTCGAAGTTGGGAGGGGCAATCGAAGACTCTGAAATCGTAGTCGAAGCCCTCGAGTGTCGTATTCGCGGTATCGCGGATCCCCAAGGTATTGTCCAACCACGCCAGATAAGCATCGCTACCCTGGCACCGAAATTGGCTCTCCAACCGCATTACCGTGACGTTGGCATCGAGCCTAGCAGCCCAACCCTTGATGGTATCGGTCGTGCCGATGTCTTTCAGCGTGACCCGCTGGTCTTCATCGATGAAAAACACAGAGCAACGAGCGGCACTGATCACTTCCTTAATCTGGTTCTCGCCCTTGTTGCCGTAGAGGCCACTTTTTTCGTTCAGCCGGTGGGCCTCGTCCACGATCAAGCATTCGCAGGAGTCGGACTCGATACCGATGTACGACCCTGATCCGCAGAACAGGCCGTCTATCTCACGCTTCCGGCGGGATCCCGCCAAACGCTCGCTGTAAACCGCGCGAGGAGCACTGTTTTTGCTGACGTACTGAGCAAACCGCCCTTCACCCGTGAGGCGCGCAACAAGATTGATGGCGACAACACTTTTCCCTGTGCCGGGCCCTCCATGAACAATCAAAACCTGCTTCTTGGCCCCGGTAGGCTGGCGAGCCAACTGCAGCGCCATTTCGAACACTTCCTTCTGCTCATCGACCAGCACGAACTCCGGGCGTTGATCGAGCATGCCCAAAACCGCATCCGAGAGCTTTCGGCTGGGCCGCAAACGACTTTGCTCGATCCGACCCATGATATTGGTCCGATCGCCCAACGTGATGAACTCACGAATGAAGCCGCGCAACTTCCCCACCTCATTCCGGATGAACAACGGCGCTCTGCTGAGGTATTCGCTGTAAAAACGGTCCGTTAGCCCTGCGGGTTCGGCGCAATTGTGAAGAAACGCGCACGGGTGGAGCACGATGCCGTCGGTTTGGACCGTCTCGTTGAACTGTTCCAGCAACGTCGCGTAACCCCAGGCCTGATAACTGGGATGAACCGCCTCCCGTTTGGAACCACCCAGAAACGTCAAAACGATTCCGTCTTTAGCAGTTCTCTCAGCTCGTTCCCACTGCTTCAGCTCAACGATCACCGCGTGATCCGATCCCCCTCCGCCCTGCCCGGTCAGGATGACGTCGATCCGCTTGCTGGATCTCGGGATTTGGCATTCGACGCTCACGCCCAAATCATCCGGCAGAAGCGGGTCGCGCAGAACATTACCCACGTACTGAAGCGAATTTCTCCAGCTGCCCACTTCGCTGGGTGAGACGCCTCGCCCGAGTCGTTCGCGGAAACCATCCACCAGCAACTGATCGATCCGAGACTCCTCCAAATCACCGAGGAACGACACCTTGGGGGCTTGGTAAATAATCACGAGCCCAACTCCGTGTACTTTTTGGCCGAACCCTTGGACTTGGCGACGGGGTACTTCTCGGCGTTTCGCGCGATCTTCTCGGTGACAATCTCAGTCACGTTCCATCCGTAGCGATCGGCCAGCAGGAAGGCGTATGCGAAAACATCCGCCAACTCTTCCTTCACCTTCGCCGGATCCGCGTCGCTCGGTGCTTTCCAGAGGTACCGCTCCAACAACTCCGAAGCCTCGATACTGAGAGCGACGGCCAGGTCTTTCGGGTTGTGGAACTGCCCCCAATCCCGCTCATCCCGGAACCGAATCAACCGTTCCGTCAGCACGGCAATTTCCGACTCCGGTGGACTTTGGTTCGGTAGATTCACGTGGGTAGGTAGATGCTCTTCGTTCGGTTCAGAGGACACAAGGAGCTACTCAGATTTTGGCGCTATTTCCCTAAAAACCCGACTCATCTGGCAACAGATTCTATCAACAACCGAGACAAACACCTGACACCGCCAAGGACTCTTGGTCCGAAGACACGGCTGGGATCCTCCGCATTATGCTGAAAAAGCCCTTCATCCGGGGCTAGTCGACCGGTTCTTGATGTCCTATCGCAAACCTCGCCGCAACTCATCGTCCCAATAGATCAAGGCTTCGACCTCCGCCGGATATGAGTTGGGTTCAACTCGCGCTTTGAATTTCAGACCACCTTCGAACGCTCGACTGCTCGGTTGTACTCCGCTTCCCAATCCAGTCCTGTCTTGGTTCCTGGGCTCAGCCCTTGGACCCCCGCATGAATCAGGCAGCCAACCTGGAATCCCGTCAGTGGCCCACCGTCGTGCCCATCCAAAGAATGCACCGGTTCCGGGGCCAGAAGGTCGATGCCCGATTGACCCAAGAGAGCTGCTCGAAGCACCAACTGCTGTCGGGCTTTTGAATCTCCCATTCCAGCCAGAACACCCAGTGCCCATACCAGACCGTCCACCACCTCCGGTCTCAACCCGTCCGCATCTCGGGTGAACAACGCGTCCAACGTCTGGTCGAGAAGGGCCACCGCCTTGTCCTGCAACTGGCCCTTCGTCAGCGTCCTGGCTTTCTGCAATACCCCGCGGGCTCGCCCGATTTCGTTCAGCGCCAACAAGGTCTCGCCCAACACCAACCAGGCATGGCCGTCCTTGGGAGCCAATTGAACCGCTTTCTCTAACGGAGTCACCGCTTCAGCAAACCGGCCTTGGCGGAATAGAATCCCGCCC
>CAINWP010000254.1 GCA_903854475.1 uncultured Verrucomicrobiota bacterium | reverse complement strand
GCCAGGCTCAGAAGGATGAGCGAAGGCCACCCGGAGGCCGGGGGCGAAGCGTTGGATCTCGCCCTTCCAGTTGGCGATCAGGGAAGCGGGCGCAATGAGCAGTGAAGGACCATCCACCTGAACCCGTGACCGCTGGTCTCCCCCTTCCTGAGCCGTGGCCCGCTGCAATCGGAGGAGCACTGCGATGACCTGGATCGTTTTTCCGAGCCCCATGTCGTCGGCCAGGCATGCGCCCATGCCCAGCCCTTGCAGCAACCACAGCCAGTCGACCCCGGCTTCCTGATAAGGCCGTAGACGGGCCTGCAACCCGGGGTTGCGTACAGTCGGTGACGTCTCATCGGAGGTGGGCGTACCGGGTTTCCGGAGCGTATCGAGGGTTTGAGCGAGCCAGTCGCCGGCGACCACTTCACCCCAATCGGCATCTTGGGCGGAGGGCAAGGCAGTGGTGTCGCCGGCGATGCGGACTCCGGACACCAGGCGCATGGCCTCGAGAAAACTCACGCCACCCTGTCGCGACTGCCGCTGGGCAACCTTCCAGTGGTCTAGCACGCGTTGGAGTTTCTCTGGATCCACCTCAACCCATCGGCCACGGAGCGGAATTAACCCGCCAGAGCCTTTGAGCAAGGCGTCCCATTCCTCAGGGCTGAGAGGCTCACCGTCGAGGGTTGGGACCACCGAGAAATCGAGCAGGGCGCCCAAACCCAGCCCAGGCCCACGGCTGTTGCCCACTTGCACGGTCACCTTGGGACGCGAGCTGTGGCGTTGCTTCCACCAATCGGGAATACGCACGACGATCCCGGACTGCTCGAACACGGGGATCTCCCGTAGGAAGGAGTGAGCCTGAACGGGTGTCCACGCCTGGGGTTGAAAGAGGGCTCGGCTCTCGAGCTGTTGCCGGGCCCAAGCCGACGAGTCAGAGGCCTTGCGGACGGGTTCGAGCAGCGACTGGAGAGCACTGATGCTGCCGGCCCCGGCAAACTCCTGCAGAGCGCGGCCGAGGGGCAGGTGCACCGGTCGGTCGGACGAGGAGATCCGGTGGGTGAAGGTCGCCATGAACGCGAACGGAGTGGCTTCCGAGCGTTTGTTTTCGGCGAGATGTAAGGTCACCCGACCCAGCAACTGCATGGCGGGATTGATGACGTGGAGCCACTCCCGAAGCCCTCCTGCCGCGGTGGCTTCCGACCGGGCCAGCGTCTCGAGCTGCCGCCACAAACCCGAAAGCAGTTCGGGCGATAGGTACTCGCCGCCGGCCATGGCGGGGGCTCGAAGTGTCTGCTCCACCAGCCACGAAGCGTTGGCCTCCACCGGAGGCATCGAGCCAGGATCAGAAACGGTCGGCGAATGCGCCAGCGCCGTCAGGCAGGCGTCCACGAAGCCTCGCCAGTACATCCATATGGCGTCCTGCTTCGAAGTGTCGCGCACGGCCGCGATGCCTAGTAACCCTTGCGCCGAGCCCAGAGCGAAGGCCGTGATCAGATCCTGATCGGCATCCCCGTCCGCGGTCCCGGTCAGCCGGCCCTCGGGGTTGAGAGCGAGTTGCATGGCCTGAGCTTGGAAAGCGAGCCCTACTGATCGCGAGCCGAAATTCGAACGATTCGGCGACCCACCCTCCCGCCGACCCGGTGGACCCTTCGCAACCCGGATCGCCGCGCATCCAGAGCGGCCTTTCTCTGGCCTCCGCCTGCATCGCCTGCGCGAACCGTCTCGAATCCGCACGCTGAGTACCGCTCACGTCCACCGGCAGGCCATGACTGCGATCCGGCTGGCCGATGGGTTAGCCCCTGGTCATCAGTCAGCGATTCCGCAGGCGTTAGTAATCGTACAGGCCTGGGTCTTTGGAGTAACTGCCTCCGCCTCCGCCTCCGCCGGGGCCGTCTTCGCCGCCCATGAGGTCGCCGAGCACGTCGCCCATGTCGGCTTCGATTTTTTCGGGGTCTTCGCCGGCTTCGAGGCGTTTGAGGGCCACTTCGAAATCCTTGGGCACGGATCCCGATGGCAGGATGTCCTTCATCTTCCGTAACAGGTGAGCCATGTGCTTGGGGTTGTTTTCGTCGAGATGGTCCATGTCGCGCTCCATCTCCGACATGGCCCTCGCGATCCGCGGATCATCCATGTTGGGCATGCCCGCTTCTTCCATCCCCGGTTCGCCCGAGGGGTCAATGCCTTCGCCGCCTTCGCCGGTGGCTGCGGGTTCTGGTGCGCCGTTGAGAAAAGCAAACCGGCTGATTTCTTTGGTCAAACGCTTGCTGCCGCACTTGGGACACGCCGGCGTGTGCGACGGTGCGACGCGCTTGCTGAGGAAGCTGTAGACCTTGCGGCACTTGGGGCAGGCGAATTCGTAGATCGGCATGGTGGAGACATGGGGTCGGTGTTGCGGATTCTCGGATTGAGCTCCCGACATCGCCGCCGCTGTCCAATCTACGAGCCGGTCTGAGCTCCTTCAAGTTTGGCCCACCAATGGTGATAGAGGCGCTCCAGGGTTTCCTGCGGATCTTCGACCATGAGGGCCTCACGAATCTTCGTGGCGTACATGCCGAAGGCCAGAGGAGAAACCATCGGGACTTCGCGCAGGCGGATGGGGCGCTGTTGGTCGCGCAAATCGGTGAGGAAGGCTTCGGCCCGCTCGCCGTCGAGGAAACCGTGCAAGGCGTCCCGACGCGCTTCCCGCAGCAGCACGTGCTGGGGTTCGTGTTGTTCGAGCACGTTGAAAATTACCTCGGCACTCCACTGAACTTTCTTCACGGACTTTTCGGCGCCGAAATGGTTGCGGTACACCATGAGCCCAGTTTGGGCGGCATTCCGAAAATGGTATTTGAGGAGATCGGATTTGTGCAGCGAGGCCAGGAGGTCTTCATGGAAACCGTCCGGGGACAACAGGGCGGGGAGATCGTCCGCGCTGAGGGGTTGGTCGGCCGACACAGTCAACACGAAGCCATAGTCATCGGCCGTGGTCACGGTGTTGCCGCCGCGCAGTCGTCCCAGGCGCAGGCCGATCACCCGTCCGAGGGCCTCATTGGCCGCGCGCCCGACAAGCGCGTGAAAGAAGAGGTGGCGGCGAGTCGTTGTTGAAGCCGATCCCAGTGAAACCGGCCTTGGAGGAGTTTGGGTGGGACGAGCCGGGGAGCGTGCCTGAGCCTCCAGCCAAACGCTGGCCATGGCCAGTTGTCCGGGTTCTGTGGTGGAGGGCGAGGCCTCGCGCCGTCGGAGGGCCGGAAATTTGGGCGGGGGAGCTGCTGCCGGTTCTGTGATTTCGAGAAAGGTTTCTACCAGCAGAAATTGGTCGGTGGGAATTTCGCTGATCCCGTGTTGCGCCGCATGGACCCGATGGATTACGGCCGCGTTGGTGGGCCCGCAGTCGAGGCGTCGGGCGATCCAATCTTGAAGTGAACCGGCCGCTTGGCCTGCTTCGAAGCGTTCGCGCAATTCACGGCGGAAACTCCGGATTTCGCGGGCCACGCGGTTGGCCAACGGGAACTTGTTGGTACCCCAGCGTGGAACCGTGGGGGTGCTACCATCGGCCCGGGTCACGGTGCACTCCATGGCTCCGGCCCGTTCCACGCGGAGGGCTCGGCCAGCCAGGGCGAAGACATCCCCGATGCGCAGGCGTCGAAAGAAGCCTTCCTCAATGGAGCCGATCCGCGTGTTGCGCAAGAGCACCTGCACCACTCCCTCGCTGGAAATGGTGCCGATATTTTGAAGGAAGTCCCGCCGGGCGGGTCCGGAGCGCACTTCGAAGGTGTCGGCCTCGAGGTGGATTTTGCCGAAGAGATCGGTGTACTGCTGGCGGAGGGACTCGCCGCCGCCGGCTAGGAAATCGAGCACCGCATCGAAGTCGGGGCGGCTGAGGTTCCGGTACGGGTAGGCTTGTTTAACGTGTTGG
>CAINWP010000253.1 GCA_903854475.1 uncultured Verrucomicrobiota bacterium | reverse complement strand
TGACCAGCGACCTGCCCAGAGTTTTGGGAAAGGTGCTTTGGAAGCCCGCAAGGGTTTCCGATGTGCAGGCGAAAGCCTGAATCAAAATAATAACTCCTGTGTGAAGGCCGTCGTCTCGTTTAAATCGAGCGACGGCCTTCGTCTTTTCAACACGGCTTTGGGTGTGTGCCAGTCAGGCACATAATAGCCATGCACACATCAATTCGTATCCCAGAGAGCAACCACAACCACCACCTCTGGAGCAACCACGGCACCTGGTGGTGTCACTTCACAGTCCATCGAGCGGACTTCACGAAACAACGCATCCGGCGCAATACCGGGACCCGTCGCCTCGATGAAGCCCGCCAGATTCGGGATTTTCTGCTCGCCGCCTTGCCCACCATCACGACCGCAGCCTGAAAGAAACCGCGCCATGAAGAAGTACGAAGATATCCGCTATGATTTCTGCCCTACGAGCTACTGGGATGACACCAGTGTCGAGCAAGCCGTCCTGCGTGGGGTGAAAGGCAAGCACCGTCGGCGGGTCCTCTCGAAGGCTTTGGCCGAGGGCAAATTCGAGAAGGTCTCTGAGGAAATCCAATCGGCTGAAATCTCCAATGAGCTGCGGGACCGACTGGGTCAAATCCACCCATCGCTCATGGGTGGTGAGTACCTCCCCAGCTATGGTCGGGAGGAGACTGAAATTGCCCGCATCGAACTCGAATCAACCACCTCCGACGTCATCAGCATTCGAGCCCGGTGGGAGGACGGGCAAATCCATTACCGGGTGGTCGACGAGTACGACACCGAGTTCAACTGCAAACCAGACCGCAGCGACGGCCCGCTGAGTTTGGCTGAGTTCACCCGGTTTATTGATGCCATCTCCTGCCCGGACCTGTCGGGGCCGTTCTCGCTCGCCTACAACCAACTCAACGCCGATGGCGGCACGAAGCGTCGACGGCTGAGGCATTTCACCATCATCGACTCGGACGTCTACGTTCAGTTGTCGGGACACTTCGAGAGTGTCTTCGCGGACTGGGTGGCTGAGGGAGATGCTGAAACCGGAGGGGATGATGATGAGTGATCCGGTCAATCCAAGGGCCGAGTAAAAACAGGGTCACTCCATTCAAACAGGCCGTGGAGTGACCCATCTGGCATGGTCTTCAAAACGGGGATGAATCGGGAAGGGGGTCTGGTCAGCAACCATCGCCCAATGACTATGCATGAGCCCGTTTAGGTTGCGGAGCCGTGTCCCGAGTTCTGGTCAGAATGAACTGGTGCATCCAAAATCGGAAATCGTTTTCTGACCCCGTTTCCATGGCTATCAATCCTCCTTCTTTCCGTCCGGCAATTCCGGCAGGCGGTTGTCTGTGGCGAGCAGTTTCATCTGCTGGATGGCGATCTGATTGAGGCGGGTGAGGCGTTCGGGCTGGGGTAGGCCTTCGCTGATGAACAGGGCGTTAAGGTTCTCGAGGTTGGAAAGGCAAACCAGTTGGGCACTGGTGGCTTGGTCGCGAATGTTGCCCTTTTTGCCAGGATTCACGCCGCGCCACTGGGCCGCAGTCTGGCCAAAGAGGGCCATGTTGAGCACATCGGCTTCAGACGCGTACACGAGGTTGGTTTGCGCCTTGCCCAGCTCTGGCGGGATGAGGTGGGTCTGGATGGCGTCGGTGTGGATGCGGTAGTTGATCTTGGCGAGATTGCGGCGGATATCCCAGCCGAGGGTTTGGCGCTCGGTTTCCTTGAGTCGCTGGAACTCCTTGATCAGGTACAGCTTGAACTCGACCGAGATCCACGAGGCGAATTCCAAGGCGATGTCTAGGTGCGCAAAGGTCCCGCCGTAGCGCCCGGCCTTGGATTGGATACCGATGGCTCCCGTGCGCTCGATCCACTGCTTGGCGGTCAGTATAAAACTGTTGAGGCCTGCCTGCTTTCTAATCCCATCGAATTCGATGGGATTAAAACCGGGATTGTTGATCTGTTCCCAGAGGCCGAGAAACTCGAGAGTGTTACGATTTCGCAGCCAATTGGAGATCAGGTAGTCCGTGCGGTCTATGTCTTTGTAGCGGGCAATGTCGGTCAGGCAGACGTAATCCTGGTCGTTCACACCGGTGAGGCGGACTTCGCGGGAAAGGACTTCGATTTTTCTGCTCATGACTGAGGTACCGTTCAGCAGCGATTTGATATTTTCCAGCACTTCCGCGCTCTCGGTTTTCCATGGCTTTCATTTCCCCTTCTTCCCTTCCGGCAGCCAAGGCGTGTGTTCATCGGAAAGTCGGTATGGAGTGAATAATTCTACGACTTGCCATCGATCAGGGTGGTCAGGATTCCAAAGCCCTGCGATTGCTCACTGCGTGCCCAGGTCTTCTTGAAATACGCCAGAGCTTCCTCAAAGGAACCGAAGGGGATGCGGCTGTTCACATCGATCAACTGTTAAGCGAACGAGACAAACGGGGCTGGATTACCGTTCTCCGTCAAAGCTTCGAGCCATGGATCGAAATCCGCTGCGGTCGCGATGCTCCAAAGTAGGGGAAGGGGCCTCATTTTGCCGCGAACGCATCATCAGTCTCGCGGCGCTCCTACAGTTCTTTTATCGTATTCCCTCTATGTCACTGAGTGCGACCACCCAAGGATTCCTGAGAGAGGTTGAGTCTTCGACGGGCTTCAAGGTCTTGGTGGAAGAGCAGGGGTCTGGATTGCAGGTCCCGCTGCTCGCCAAAGTGCAGGTGGCTCGCCGGGGGATGCCATTTCATCGGGTGGTTTACCATCCGAGTGCTGGGGGCATGGCCGATTATCTAGTCTGCTACCACTGTGCATTCATCCTCCGTTTGCACAGTCTGCCAGCGGCCGAGCGGTTTAATTTGGCGGATAACCCGGTGGCTGAGGAAGAATGTCTCAAGTGGACGAGGGCCCATGAGGGCTCGGATCCTTCAGATGCGGAGCGGCAGACTGAGGTTGCCGGATTTCTGAGGACTGCGTTGATGACAATGGTGAGGTCGGTTCCGGTGGGGATTTGGGTGGACCAAGACCTTCGAGCCCGATTCCCGGACTTGAGGGCTGCCCAGGAGCAAGCGATTCGGCGTCAGGTGGATACACAGGCACAGGTCGTCAGCTCGCGGGTTCGGGAGGATGTCCCGGCACCGGCCCTTCGAGCGAACTGCGCGATCAACGCGGCGTTTGCGAAGGTGTGGTCGGTGGAGTTCAACGAACCCGGGTGGTGTCTGCCGTATGTGGTGGATGGTTCGGCTGCTGGCGGTGAGGCCTTGCTGGGGATTCTGGATGGGTTTCTGGCAACCCCGTCGAACGACCGCCGGGTCATCCAGGCTTGGGCCGATCACCTTGGCCTTGGACACTGGCTGAAGTGGATTCAGCATTCGCCGTAGACCCGATGATTTCGAACGCCATGGACTCTTTCACACTGCCCACCGAGGGTTTCGATGGGTCGCTCCTTCCTGAGGAGGCGCGAGTCGTAGGCTCCCCGGAATTCCAATCGGCAGTCTCCGGGTTCTTCGAGTCGCAGTTCCTGGAAATGCGCGTCAATGGGCAGGTTGTGGTGACTCCAGAAACCATCCGCGTGACGTGGGCTCAGTCTGGCGCGGAT
>CAINWP010000252.1 GCA_903854475.1 uncultured Verrucomicrobiota bacterium | reverse complement strand
GTTCAAACGGCAGTTCGCCTCGCGCCACCGGCTCATTGATGCGCTGGTCTGCGCGGATCCCATTCTGGAATCCCTCCGCGGGCATCCCGACGTCATTCGCTGCTCGACCGCCGGAAGCCTGCGACGCTGGAAGGAAGTCATTGGGGACATCGATTTTCTGGTGTCCTCGAAATGCCCGTCTTCGGTGATCGAATTCTTCGTGGAGCAGCCGGGGGTGAAGTCGGTGCTGGCCCAGGGCGACACCAAGGCGAGCGTGATCGTGGAGGGCGGCATCCAGGCCGACCTGCGGGTGGTGACCGACGAGGAGTTTCCGTTCGCTCTGGCCTATTTCACCGGTTCGAAGGAGCACAACATCGTCATGCGCCAGCGAGCCATCGCGCGCGGCCTGCGGCTCAACGAGTACGGACTATTCCGCAGCAGCGAAGAGACCCGCGATCCAGCCCTGCGAATCGTCTGCCGCGAAGAACGGGAGATCTTCGAGAATCTGGGGCTGGCTTACGTGCCGCCCGAGCTGCGCGAAGATCACGGGGAATTTGCCGCGGCCGAGTCGAATGCGTTGCCGCGACTCATCGAGTGGACCGACTTGCGGGGTTCGCTGCACAACCATTCCAATTGGTCCGACGGACGCGATTCGTTGGAAACCATCGCGGCGCATGCACACGAACTGGGTCTCGATTACTGGGCCATCACCGATCATTCCCGAGCATCCTTCCAGGCCAATGGCTTAGATACCCGACGCTTGGAAGAACAGCTCTCGGCCGTGGCTGCGGTGAACGCGTCCTATGCGGCCGAGGGCAGCGAGTTCCGCCTGTTGACGGGTTCGGAGGTGGATATTTTGAAGGAAGGGTTAGATTTCGACGACTCGATCCTGGCGCGCCTCGATGTGGTGGTGGCCAGTCTGCATGTGCCCTCGAGCGATGCGCTGGAGAATACGCGTCGCCTGATTCAGGCGGCCGAAAACCGGTACGTGCACATGCTCGGGCACCTCACGGGCCGCCTCCTGCTGGAACGGGATGCTTACAAACTCGATATTCAGGAGGTGTTGAAAGCCTGCGCGGCGACAGGCACTTGGATAGAACTCAATGCCAGTCCGTATCGGTTCGATCTTGATTGGCGGCTGTGGCGTCAGGCCAAGGAGCTCGGCGTGAAGTGCGTGATCAACTGCGATGCCCACCGCTTAGACCATTTTGACTTTCTCCGATTGGGAGCCGGAATTGCCCGCAAGGGATGGCTGTCGACGGGCGATGTCATTAACACGCAGAGCCTCACCTCGGTAATGCAGGCTCTAGGTCAAAAACGCCGGTAAGTCGGCCATTGCTGGAGAGACCCCACCATGCCTCTGATCCGCATTCTTGTAGATGGCTACAGTCTCCTGCACGCCTGGCCCGAATTGGCCCGAGAATCGGCCCGCCATTCGGCCAGGGCCCGGGAGGCCCTCATCGCAACCCTCGGAGAATACCAAGCGGCTCTGGGTACACCCATCACGGTGTTCTTTGATGGCCAGAGCGGAGGCCAGGGTGCCCGATCTCAGAAGACCGATCCACGGGAGGTGGAGGTGCTTTATTCCAAGGCCAACAAAACGGCAGACGACCTCATCGAGCGGGCTGCCTACCGCTTCAAGGCCTATGGAGAGGTTCTGGTCATCACCGACGACAACGCCGAACGAGATACCGTGCAAGGCTTTGGTGCGCTGGCATCCAGTTGCGCCACCTTCATTGCCCAGATCGAAGGTGAGATCAAACAAGCTCACCTCGATCTCAAGGCCCACAACCGCCGGGAACGGGATCGGTTCCAGCGCGATCGATCCCGATAGGTCGGGCCCGATCGGGAGTGTCCGTTCGCTGCGCGCTATGACGGGCAAGGCTATTCCTCGCCGGCAATCAGCTTGGCGATGACACTCATGTCTTCCAGCGTGGTCGTGTCGCCCTTGATCTCCACGCCGCTGGCAATTTGCTTGAGCAGACGGCGCATAATCTTGCCTGAGCGCGTCTTCGGCAGCGCCTCGGCAAATCGCACCTCATCCGGCTTGGCCACGGGACCAATCTCCTTGCCAATGTGGTTGCGCAGTTCGTTCTTCAGTTCCGGCGAGGGTTTCTTGCCGGTCTTGAGCGTCACGAAGCAAACCAATGCCTGTCCCTTCAATTCGTCCGGACGGCCCACCACGGCGGCCTCGGCCACCGACGGATGGCTGACCAATGCGCTCTCCACCTCCGCCGTGCCGATACGATGCCCGGCGACATTGAGCACATCGTCGATACGGCCCACGATCCAGAAGTAGCCGTCCTTGTCTTGGCGGCAGCCGTCGCCGGTGAAGTAACTGCCCGGCACCTCGGTCCAGTAGGTTTCCTTGTAACGGGCGGTGTCCCCCCAAATGCCCCGCAACATGGACGGCCACGGCGTGCGGATCACCAGTTTGCCACCAGAATTCTTGGGCACGGGCTTGCCAGCATCATCGACCACCTCCGGCAAAATACCGAAAAATGGCAACGTCGCTGTGCCCGGCTTCAGCGGGGTCGCCCCCGGCATGGGCGTGATCATGATGCTGCCTGTCTCCGTCTGCCACCACGTGTCCACGATGGGGCAGCGGCCACCACCGACAACCTTGTGGTACCACGTCCAGGCCTCGGGATTAATGGGTTCGCCGACGCTGCCCAAGAGACGCAGTGACGACAAATCGTGCTTCTTCACCCACTCGTCGCCCCACTTCATAAAGGCCCGAATGGCCGTCGGCGCGGTGTAGAGAATCGTGACGCCGTACTTCTGAATGATGCGCCAGAAACGGTCGGGCTCGGGCCAATTGGGGGCTCCCTCGTACATCAGCGCCGTGGCGCCATTAGCCAGCGGCCCGTAGACGATATAACTGTGGCCAGTGACCCAACCCACATCGGCGGTGCACCAATACACATCTTCGTCCTTGAGATCGAAGACGTACTTGGAAGTCAGCTTGGTGCCCAGCAGATAACCCGCCGTGGTGTGCAAGATCCCCTTGGGTTTGCCGGTCGATCCGCTGGTGTACAAGATGAACAACGGCGCCTCGGAATCCATCTTCGCCGCGGGGCACTGGTCGGAAACGTACTGGAGCTCGCGGTGCCACCAAACATCCCGCTCCTCGACCATCTGGACCTCGTTGCCACAGCGACGGACGACAACAACCTTCTCGATGGTCGATGTGAGGGACTTGCCTGCGGCATCGCGGAGGACCATCGCCTCATCGACATTCTTCTTGAGTGGAACCACCGCGCCGCGGCGGAAACCACCGTCCGACGTGATGACCATTTTGGCTCCGCAGTCTTGGATGCGGTCCGCCACCGACTGGGCGCTGAAGCCGCCAAACACGACACTATGCACCGCACCGATGCGCGTGCAGGCCAGCATGGCAATGGCGGCTTCGGGAATCATCGGCAAGTAGATGATGACCCGGTCGCCCTTCCCTACGCCATTGCGCCTAAGCACGTTAGCAAACCGGCACACCTCACGGTGCAACTGCCGGTAGGTCAGCACGCGCTCTTCGCCTGGAGCCCCATCGGTGGCTGGTTCGCCTTCCCAAATGAGTGCCGCCTTGTTGGCAGTCGCGGTGCCGAGCCACCTGTCGAGGCAGTTGGACGACACATTGAGCTGTCCGCCCACGAACCACTTGGCAAAGGGCACCTTCCACTGCAGCACCTTTTTGAAGGGCTTCATCCACACCAATTCGGCTTCGGCCTGCTTTTTCCAAAACCGCTCTGGATTCTTCACTGATTCGGTCCACAGCTTCTTATACTGTGCCATCGATCGGATATGGGCCTTGGCGGCAAACTCCTTCGACGGTTTGAAGACGCGGGATTCCTTGAGGTGGGACTCGATGTTCGACGATGAAGCAGTGCTCATGGATGGACGGTGAACGGCTTTAGATTCTGCTACCCGAGGCCCCAACGCGTCAATCTTGCCACGAGCGCCCAACCCAATCATTTACTCTGGGCCAATCTCCTCGGGACGGTTTTCAACAAGCCCCATCACCCACACACCTCCGAGGCCGGCGATTTCTCCGAAAGCGCCGCGTCGGCACAGACGGACCGCCGCAGAGACGGACCACCACAGGGGCGGACCACTACAGACGCGGACCGCTCGGAGATCGGTCCCTACCTAAGAGCAGGATCGGCACACCCGGACCGCTCGGAGATCGGTCCCTACCTCGGAGCAGGATCGGACTGGGAGGCTCATCGGGCTACATGCCGGATTCCTGCTACAGACTCAACCTCACCCATGCGTTTCCGAGGTAGGGCGATTTCTCCGAAAGCGCCGCGTCGGCAGACTCGGAACACCGCAGACGCGGATCGCTCGGATCAACCCTCAGCTCCAAATTCAGCATTTGATACTTTTACAGAACAAAAGTTGCGCGTCTTAACTGGGATTCTCTGGGGCCTGAGTGATCACTGATTCTGAAGGTCAACGTACTGGGAACATCGAGGAACCCAGATCCCTGAATTCATAGGTTTTCAAGCTCAGTGATCAGGTAGCCCACTCAAATGAAAAAAATCGACTAATAAGATAAAACTGAGTTGCCAAGGAACCAAAAATCAATGCACTGAGCGCCGGCCACCGAAGCTGTATAAGTATTTCACCCATGGGAATAAACAAAGGAATCACAACAATTGTAAAACGAGAAAACGACAAAAATTGATTAGTCATTGCCGGCACTAACAACATTAACATTGACACCACGCACCAAGAGGGCCGAATCCACCACAGTCGAACTACGCACCAAAACGATATCACAAATATAAAGCGGTCCAAAAATGAACCTTGGGGATCATGAAATGATGTAATGTTAAATAGACTATCGATGAATTTTGGGAAATCCACGACATAGCTTAGGCTTGGTTTGTTGACATGAAACTTTTGGGCAGACCAACCCGCAAACGGACTTCCAAGACTGTACCACATGACTCCAAAATATAACATGAAGCCAGCCACAAAAGCAAGAATACAGAACGCTGAAAACAATCTACGAATCCCAAGCACCCACCAAATCACAGGCATTAAAACAACAAAAATACCTACTGGTCTTGAAACAGATAAAAGGAGTGCTGCCACCAAAGAAATCCACAACCTCGCTCCAACTGAATATTTTAAAAATGAGGCGAAGAGAAAGAAAAAAAGCGATTCGGTAAAACCTAACCAAAAGGTCATAGAACTTGGCAACAAAAGGTTCACTAAAACCACGCACCATGCCATGTGATATGAAAACTCTTTCGCCGCCCAACTAAATATTAATCCAAGACCAAAACACCAAAATACTACACTTAGCCCCGCAGAAACCAACGGCGCCCAAGGGTTATTGGCACAACCAAAAACACTCAACAAGAATGGCCATAATGGATAAAACGCGCCGGAGTCTTTCCCATTTGTGTAATTATTAGAAACAATATCCAGATACCAGCCAGCATCAAAGATTGCAAGCTTTCTTATCGCTGGATGAAAGCGGCTGTAATCGACACGTGTTTTAGACCCATCAAAAAACGTTTCTGGTACAGTTGGGGATTTATTCCAAGCAATCCCGTACAATAAAATTTTAACCAAAAACACGATCAGGCAAATCGCTCGAATCTGGATTAGGCGGTTGGAAAAAAACGGTTGTTTCCATTGCTCGCAATGCGCGGTTTGCGATGCACCTAACTCCATTACAATTAATTTACTGAACTGAAAAATAAATCTGTTCATCGGGATCCGTCGACAACCTCGCCAACGCAGCCAGGATGGTTTATCGAGGTTTCCAATGGGTTGACCATCCGGATCCGGTTGTCTCCGACGGCCATTAGGTCCCTGCTGCCGAGAGTTACCAATGCTCTGTAGGCCTTCCAATAACAGACGCTTAAAAGACGGGATCAACGATCTTACCTACGATGAGCTGTTTCGGAACTTTTGATATGTGATTCAGTGAAGCTAGGAGAATATTGGTTTCTCCACGTTAAAACACTCCTTGATGCAGCCGTGGCGTTTCTTTCGACGACCAGAGCATTTCTTATCGACGCATAAGATCACTCCTGGTCGGGCCAAGAAAACTCCAATCCGCCTCCAAATATTAGAAGCAGGTGCTACTCACTGACAGCAGTGAGAATTCAACACAACGCTGAATATGAATAACTAAATAGCGATGAGGCACTCACAAAACGCCGTTTGTCATCACTCTTTGATAAAAACAGAAATACGGCGCTTTTAATAAACACTCTAATTACAATCACTTGCCGTCACATTGCGCTCTAACTGTTTTTATTTCACCCCAAAAGCGAATATTTGTGCAGGGGACGTAAAACAATCTCTCAGTCCCATCAGCGTTGAATTCTTTATAGCAATCTCCTTTAATTGTTCTTTCGGTACCCCATCCTTTAGCTTCTTTATAATCGCAATGCCAACCCCATGACTTTGAATCACAGAAACCTGCTGAGTATTGTTTGCCAGTGCATGCGGGGACCCATAAATTTGGCTGCTCTGAATAGTAGTATCCCGGTATCACGCACATCGGAATAATATCTTCAGCTTTTTGATTATTATTAAAACCCGTATTTTGGTCCCATTTGCGCCAGGTCTCGATTTTACAACCAGCCATCCAAGCGCCCGCCAAAACAGCAGGCGTTATCAACAGACAGGAAGTGATTGCAACGGTGATTTTGCGATTGGTGTTCATACTTGTTTTTTGATTTTTTTGATAATTACAAACAACGGAAACAGAAAAAATAAAACTATAATTACTCCCCCAACTGTCTTGCCTACTCGGTTTTTTACATTACCAAATCTTGGGCTATTTATACTATTATGCGCAGCTCGAATTTTTAGAATTGAATCTCCGAACGGCTTCCATTTTTTGTCATTAATGTTATAGCCCAGATATTCCATAGCGGAATTGTCATCGACATGTCTAAAACGGTAATCTTTCACCAATGCACCAGGCCCGACAAAATCTGGTCTCCCGACAACTGATTCTACACGTTTAACATCGACCAAATTTAGCACAATTCGCTCGCTTAAGTTATCGATTCCAACTGCATTGTCTGGCACACAATTCGCTCGCCAAGTTACCTCTAATTTGTAGCGAGATGGTAACGTATATCCATTAAAGTCTTTTAGCATATCTGAGGTAAGCGTCCCAGCTCGTACACCGGAGGCTTTAGCCCGCATTTGGGACCAAAGAACTTTAAGCATTTTAAAATCGATCTCATCCGCCGGTATAGCAAGCCCAATGGGATTTTTAGGATAATCTCGTAAGTCGAAAAAGAACTCTGCTTGCTCCAAAACAGGCGGCCAGTTGCTTGAAAATTTTGGCACAACTTTGAGGGCGAATCCTATGGGATCAAACTCCAAACGCTTGAATAAATCACCAATGCGGCCCAAATGATTCGTGTCGCTTTGATATTGCTGAGAGGCAAATATTAACCATGCAAATTGATCGGTTGGCCATAAATCGAATGGAAATTCATTTCCTGGATACACACTTGCAAGACTTGTGGATGTCTCGTAGGTGAGCGAAACCATTTTGTTTTTATTATCTCCGTCTGCAAACTCTCCAGAAAAATACTCCATCTCGGTCGTATTTTCACCATCATATCCAATGCAGAAACGCGTGTTTGGAGCGGGATCAGAAAAAGAGGTCATCAACCAATTTCCAGACGGATCCAAATCCAGTTCAAACCTACCTTCAGATTTTTGTCGTATAGTTTTACCATCTATCCCAAACGATGTCCTCTCGGCAGTTCCCGTAAACTTGAGCGCTGATTTTTCGCCTGCAATCAATCCGAACGACACTACCAAAAAGGCGAACATTAACGGCAGAATTGAATTGCAATGTTTTATCATTTTAAAAACCACTATTTACACAACAAATGTGCGGCCACCCGATTTTTAGATTCAGTATAAAAATCAAATATTACCCACAAACCGCTTGGAATCCACAGAAACAAAAACGCACCAGTAGTAATAAAATTGACCGTTGAATCATCCAAATGAAACCAATCAAAAATCTGACCGAAACACCGACAAGGTTCAGGTTCTTTAGATAAAACCAAAATTGACCTATAAATCGCAAAAAGTGATCCCACCCAAAAAAGCATCTTTGTTCGACTCGCCAAACCAAAAACGGACGCTATTAAAAGTGTCCCTACAGAGATCTCTACGAAGGATGCTCCCAAGATAAAGTGTTTATTCGATATGAAACTAAAGAGAACGTTGGGATTAGACAAAAAAGCAGCCGGTGTCTGTAGCCCGATAGTTTTACTGACGCCTGCTAGGATCAAAGTGACCGCCGAAACCCAGAGGTAGTACTCCCGAACATTGGCCCAACGTCCACTTTGCTGGAATGAAATTGGATTTTCCATGGTTTGGAATTGGATTCGTGAGGCCCAGCGACCAGAAGAGTTGGATTTACCTGGGTGGATTATTTCGGTAAAATGGATACGCCCTAGGTTTTTTCTGGTCAAGGGGTTTTTGGCGTATGCCTACGCCAAATTGGGTTATTATTTACCAAAGATTTCTCTCGATGAATGTGGGAGGGTGTCTTAGGGCCACGGACGGCTGGACGGAGTCGATCTCAAGCCGAGCCTAGACGGCCTTGAAACGAGGGGGGGCAGCAGAGATCACATTCTCATCCAATCGTTGATTCGCAGCGTGTCGCTCACTGCAATCATCCCCTTCTTTTGGGGCGTACTAGGCCTTAGCTCCACGAGCACCGGCACAATTAGTGGTTAGATTGGGGACACCGAAGGGGCCGCGAACCTTCTCGCCGTCCAAGGCCGGAGACGGCGGTGGTTGTGAGACATGGCCAGTGGAAGACTCTTCCGGGCAATGATTTCGGGCTGCGAGGAGCCACTGGGCGTCGGAAGCAACCGACCCTGAGAGTCAACCCATCGGAAGTTTCGAAGAACCCATTAATAACTAGCCATCAGGAAGTGCTCCTGATGGGTCGAACTCCGAAAAAGCCCCCTTGGAACTGTGTTCCAAGGGGGCTTGATAGGCTAAAGGGACTTTAAAGCCCCTGAATTTGCGTCGTTCAGCTCAGAGCTCAGTACTCGCGCTTCTTGTTTAGACCGGGGGACGGCACCGGGTAGTGGCCGGTGGCGTCGGCGAGGACGGGGGCCTGAGAATCCATGCGGAAGTTCTCGATGCCCGGGGCGAACTCGTGGTCGTTGTTAAGGATTTGATCGTAGGTGATGACCTGGCCGGTGTGGGCGGCCATGCGACCCATCGACGACACGAGGCTGGCGCGCACGCCGCGATCGACTTCGTTGTAGGGCTTGTCGTTGCGGATAGCCTCGGTGAGATCTTCCCACTCCATCTGGTAGGGGTCGGGCTCCTGACGGGGACCGCGCCAAACGATGTTCTCGGGCTTCATTTCCTGACCCTTGTAAATACGAGCCTTGGAGGGCGCGTGACCATTCTCGGAGATAACGGCCAAACCCTTGCTGCCGTGGGCGTAGCTCGCGAATTGGTCATGGCAACCCGGTACGATGCGACCGTAGTGCATCAGCTTGGAACCATCGGGGAAGGTGTACTCGACCGAGTAGTTGTCGAAGTTCTGGTCTACGTTGTCGCCACGGTAGTGACGGCCGCCGGAGGCCTGAGCCATCACCGGCCAAGCGTCCTTAATCCAGCAGCTCTCGTCGATGTTGTGGATGTAGTAGTCGTTGAAGGCGCCGCCCGAGGCCCACAGGAAGCTGTGGAAACGCTCGATCTGCCAGAGCAATTCGCTGCGGCCCTCGGGCTTCTTGACCGAGAATCCGGAGGCCACCGGGCCGTGCATGCGGTAGCAGCGCATACCAATGATGTCGCCGGCCTCGCCGTTGCGAACGCGGTCGAAGAGTTCGCCACGGACGCGGCAATGGCGGCACATGAGGCCGACGCCGACCTTGATCCCCTTCTCCAGGGCCTTCTTGTTCAGTTCAAACATGCGGCGGGAGGTCGGGCCGTCGACGGTGACGGGTTTCTCCATGAACACGTTGATGCCCTTTTCAATGGCATACTTGTAGTGCACCCACCGGAACGCCGGCGGCGTGGCGAAGATGGCGATATCCTTGCCCGGGGTGAGCAAATCGATGGCCTTCTTGTAGCCCTCGAAATCAATGAAACGCCGCTCTTCCGGAACATCGACGCGTTCCTTGAACTCGCCCTTCAGCCCCTCATAGCTGGACTTAAGCCGATTCTCGAAGACATCCGCCATGGCGATGAGCTTCACCGGCCCGGTCTTGACGCGCAGGGCATTGGCAGCGGCACCCGTTCCACGGCCACCGGCACCCACGAGCACGATGTTGATCGTGTCGGTGTGGGCCACATGAGCGGCCCGAGCTGGGTCCAGAGCAACAGCGGCAACAGCGGCAACAGCGGCGGCCATGGGCTTAGCAGCACGGCTAGCCAGCATGCCCGCGATGCCACCGGCACCGGCAATGGATCCGGTGCGCTTCAGGAAATCACGACGAGAAGAGTCGGGTGTATGTTTCATAACGAGGAGGTACTCCCAAACGACAGCTCAGGTTGGGATCGGATTCAAACAGTTTCATGCGAATGGCAGGAAATAGTTGAGCGGTCCACCGATGGACCCAACTTCGATCGGATTTAGAATAGGCTTCTGAACGACCTGGCCTTTACATGGGTCCATGCGCCAAGGCTGGGGTGTTTTCCGAGGATGCGTCATTGCCATGCTGGCTTTGATTTGTGGCTGTTCGACCCCTAAGCCCCCGTCCTACACGCGCTTTCCACAAACCCTCATTCCGCCGCCGCCAGCGACCCCCTCTCCCGCGGCTCCCATTTCCACCGCTCCCAGCGGCTCAACGGGGCCGGCTCAACCTCCGCTCGCCCCCGAGTCCACCGCCGCGGCTCCGCTCCGCCCCACGGCGCCCCCTCCGGTGGCAACCCCCTCCCCAGCCCCAGCCCCCAATGACAATGAGCCCTGGACCCCCATCGCACTCTGGTGCCGATCCAAGGGGCTGCCCGCTCCGGAAATTCAAGCTGGGTCACGGGCCGTAAAGATCGGCGGTATCACCCATTATCTGGGCTTTGAACCCACCGATCAGGGTGGAGCAATTTGCATCCACCCGTTGGACCGCATTAAGACCTTTGAACCGCTGACGCTGGCTCCCACGTGGCCTCACCCCAAAATTCTAGTACTGGATCCGGGACACGGGGGGACCCACGTCGGCTCACGCTGCCTGACGGGTAACCGCTTCGAAAAAGACTTCACCCTGGACTGGGCGCTGCGTTTGAGGCCGCTACTAGAGGCGCAAGGATGGACCGTTTACCTAACACGAACCAACGACTCTGAGCTGTCGTTGGCCGACCGGGTGCTAGTGGCTGAAACTCAACAAGCGGGGCTCTTCATCAGTCTTCATTTCAACTCGTCCTTCCCCAACACCCAGGCCCATGGGCTGGAAACCTACTGCCTCACGCCGTGCGGGCTCACCTCGACCACCACCCGCGTGTACGCCGATGACACCACCGCCACCTTTCCCAACAATCAACACGACGCGGGCAATGTCGTTTTGGCGCGGCGCATCCACCGTCACCTACTCAGTGCCACCGGGACTGCCGACCGCGGTATCCGACGCGCCCGATTTATGGACGTGCTGCGGGGGCAGAACCGCCCTGCGGTGTTGGTCGAAGGAGGTTTTTTATCCAACGCGGAAGAATCTCAACGCATCAATACTCCCGCCTACCGTCAGCGTTTGGCCGTGGGAGTGGCCCGTGCGCTGGAATGAGTCGCTGGTAAATTTGGGTGAGGTTAGTTTTTTGGGAGGATCACCGTGCTGCGGCCGGGCGTGAGGCTCCTGGATAGGGACCTCCTTGATAGGGACCGATCTCCGAGCAGTCTGTGTCTGCGGACGCGGCGCTTTCGGAGAAATCGCCCTACCTCGGAGGTGCGCGGGTGAGGTTAGTTTTTTGGGAGGATCACCGTGCTGCGGCCGGGCGTGAGGCTCCTAGGTAGGGACCGATCTCCGAGCGGTCCGCCCGCAACTTACGACGTCACTTCGGCCCTACCTCCGCTAAAGACCATCTAACTCCCCATCGAACACGCTTCCTAGGTAGGGACCGATCTGCGAGCGGGCCGGCTCTGCGGCGGGCCGTGTCTGCGGACGCGGCGCTTTCGGAGAAATCGCCCTACCTCGGAGGTGCGCGGGTGAGGTTGGGCAATGGCTATTGCTATGGCCGTCTTTCCAATACACCTCGGAGGTGCGCGGGTGGGGTTGGGGTTTTGGGAGGTTTGCCTAAGCCGCACTTCCAGAACACGCCAAGCTCTGCCTAGCTCGAGCAACCATCCAAGTGTCTCCTCCGGGGTCACCGATCCGCATCATCTTGTGGCCGTCAGCTCCCCCTCTCCCACTGAAAACAGCGAGGAACCAATTTTGTAAACGGTTCGCGGTGTCTTTCGCCTCGGCTCGTCAAAAAAACTTTGAACACTTTTCCGGCAAACTGTCTATAGTCCGGAACCGCTGGTGGTTGTTGGTTGGTTGTTGGTTGTTGTCATCGGATCTGCGACGTTTTAACGCCTTGGGTTGACGAACAACCTCTCTGTCGCTATTCCGCTGATTTTTCGCAGCATTGACAGCGACCCTTCCACCTCGGCTGCGAGCGCACTTTGACGTATTGACACCACGACTCTGACAATGATTGACGTAGAAAATTTGATCAAGGAGTTCGGGCCCAAGCGGGCGGTGAACGGAGTTTCCTTCACGATCCGCCGTGGCGAGATCCTCGGCTTCCTCGGGCCCAATGGCGCTGGGAAATCGACGACCATGCGTATGATCACCGGGTTTTTCCCACCCACCTCGGGTCGGGTCCGCATTGGTGGCCATGACATGGCCGAAGAGCCCATCGCTGCCAAGAAACTGATCGGCTATCTGCCCGAAAGTGCTCCGTGCTATTCGGACATGACCGTCAATGGCTTCCTGCGATTCACAGCCGAACTTCGAGGCATGCGGGGCGCCCAAATCGACGCCGCCGTGGCCAAGGTGGCCGGCCTGTGCTTTCTGGAAGGCGTTCTCCACCAAAGCGTGGACACCCTCTCCAAGGGCTACCGGCACCGCACGTGTTTCGCCCAGTCCATCCTCCATGACCCCGAAGTCCTCGTGCTGGACGAGCCCACCGATGGCCTCGATCCGAACCAAAAGCATGAGGTCCGGCAAATCATCAAGCGCATGGGCCAAACCAAGGCCATCATCTTCTCAACTCACATCCTGGAGGAGGTCGAGGCCTGTTGCTCCCGAGCGATTATCATCGACCGAGGCACCGTGGTGGCCAACGGCACCCCGGCCGAACTGAAAGCTCGGGCTGAAACGGCCGGTTCTGTGCACTTGCGTGTGCGAAACGTGGCCGCCGAAACCCTAAAGTCGAAACTGGGCTCACTCCCGGTGGCGGGACGGGTCAGCCTGCAGGACAATCCGGATGGGTCACTTTCCGCACGGGTCTTCCCGCGCGACAAGTCCACACGGGCCGACCTGTCGCTGTCGGTCGCTCAAACTGCGACCCAATCTGGGTGGAGCTTCGATGAGCTGCACACTGAAGAAGGCCGTCTGGACGACGTTTTCCGGGCAATCACCCTCCCTGATTCCGTCAAAACCCGAGAATAATCGCTCCTGACGCCAACTCCCCGCGGTAGAAATCCTCCGCTGGATCCGGTCAGCATCCCCGCATCAACCCTCTTTCTAAACTCTCATCCCCATGAATGAATCGCTTCGGAACATCTGGACGATCCTGAAACGTGAGCTCAACGGCTACTTTGCATCGCCCGTAGCCTACGTGTTCATCGTCATCTTCCTGCTTCTCAACGGCTTCTTCACCTTCATGCTCGGCGGGTTCTTCGAGCTGGGAGAAGCCTCGCTCTCGCGTCCCTTCTTCAACTGGCACCCGTGGCTGTACTTGTTCCTAGTGCCGGCCGCTGGCATGCGCCTGTGGGCTGAAGAACGCCGAGTAGGCACCCTCGAACTGCTCCTGACCATGCCGGTCACCGCAGCGCAGGCCATCATCGGTAAATTCCTGGCCTGCTGGGCCTTCTTGGCTCTGGCGCTGGCACTAACCTTCCCGGTGGTGGGCTCCGTCTACTACCTCGGACACCCCGACGGTGGCGCCATCTTCGCTGGATATGTGGGCAGCCTGCTGTTGGCTGGGTCCTATCTGGCCGTCACGGTGGCAACCTCGGCCATCACCCGAAACCAAGTCATTAGTTTCATCCTGTCGGTGGTTATTTGCTTTTTCCTCATCCTTGCTGGGTGGGAACCGGTCACCAGCCTTCTGGTGCGATGGGCCCCGGCCGGACTGGTTGAACTCGTCACCGGGTTCTCCGTGATGCCCCACTTCGCTAGCTTCCAGCGAGGTGTGATCGACTTCCGAGACCTGCTTTTCTTCGCCTCGGTGATCGTCTTCAGCCTCTTTGGCACCAGTGTTATCCTCCGTGGCCTGCGCGGCGCCTAAACCTTCTGACCTTTCCTGAGTAATGAAACAGACCAAGATTCAAACCCTGCTGTTCTCGACCGCGGGCGTCGGCCTGGCCTTCGTCGCGATCACCGGCCTGAACCTGCTGTTCAGCCCGGTGCGGGCCCGTCTCGACCTAACGGCTGACGGCCTGCACACCCTGTCCGAGGGTTCCCGCAAGATCCTCTCCAAGATCGACTCCAACGTAGAAGTTCGACTCTACGTTTCGCGAGGCGAGAACCGGATGCCCAGCGCCATCAAGAACTACGCCCAGACCGTTGAAGACCTTCTTCAGGAGTTCCGGGCTGCTTCCGGCGGCAAAATCACTATCAAGCGGCTCGATCCCGAACCCGACTCGGATGCCGAAGACACTGCCAAGCTCGACGGCATCGAACCCGTGTCGCTAGGGCAAATGGGCGGCGATCCGATTTACTTCGGTATGGCCGTTAGCCTCGCTCCCGAAACCAAGGCCATTCCGTTCCTGTCTCCGCAGCGTGAGAAGCTGCTCGAATACGACATCGCCCGGGTCATCTCGCAGGTTATCGCCACCAACAAACCAGTGTTGGGTGTGATGAGCCCCCTTCCCGTGTTAGGCGGGCCTGCAATGAACCCCATGATGATGCAAATGGGGCGTCAACCCCAGCAGCAACAACCGTGGATCACCTTCAGCGAACTCAAACGGGATTTCACGGTTGAGAGCGTCCCGATGGAGACCGACACCATCCCGGATAAGATCCAGGTGTTGATGGTCGTTCACCCCAAAGATATTTCGGAGAAGGCTCAATACGCCATCGACCAATTTATCCTGCGTGGTGGCAAACTCATCGCGTTCCTCGACACCCAGTGCATCACCGACAACCGCAATCCCAACCCCATGGGGATGAATCTTGGCGGTGGATCTTCTCTTCCAAAACTCCTCGAAAAGTGGGGCATGGGTCTAGACACCTCCAAGGTGGTTGCCGACCGAACCTTCAGCCGCGAACTCCAAGGACGTGACGGTCGCCCTCAACCCGTGCCGGCCTTCTTGTTCCTCAATGCCGACGGCGTGAACCGTGACGATGCTGTCACCGGTCAGAGCGACAACCTGTGGCTTCCCTTCGCTGGTGCGTTCACCGGAATGCCGGCCGAGGGCCTGCGTGCGGACGTGTTGCTTAAGTCCTCCAAAGATTCCCAACTGGTGGATGGCATGACT
>CAINWP010000251.1 GCA_903854475.1 uncultured Verrucomicrobiota bacterium | reverse complement strand
GCGGTTCGCGTAGATTGCGTTGCCCGAGTAATACCACAGGAGCGCCTGGGTGTACGACGCGATGGCGTCATCTCGCGAAAGTTCAGCGTCACCGCTGCTGGATTGGATGGTCGTCTTCCCATGTGGCGTGCGGGTGGCGTAACTGGAAGCCGCGAGTCGGTCGAACTCGGCTCTCCACGGATAGGCCTTCGCCTGGATTTTGGCCTTAACGAAGTCCAGTTCGCCTCTGGAATCCAGCGCACCCGGATGCACAAAAGTGGAGGCGGCATATGTGATTGTTTTGGTCGAGGGGCCCACCAGTGTGTATAGCCTGGCCGCACCTGGCCCGATGGATTGAGTGCCCGAGTGCTTGGTGGTGCTGTGATTAGAATCAACCGCAGCCCAGCTTGGATTTTGCGAGCCGTTTTGGAGCGCATCGTCGTAAATAAGTGGGTCGGCACGGGTGGCAGCCGTGATCGCCCAGGCGACCATCGCCAAGACCCAGAGTTTAGCACAATTCATGTCCATCGGTTCTCCAATTCTTGCGTCCAGAACCTTCGTAGTCCCTCAGCCCAATGATGTCACACACTCTCGCCAAGGGTCTGCAAGTTCGCGCCCTTAGACGCTCCTATGAGGATCTTCTCGATTGTCCGAGTTTTACGCGGCGATGTCTATGCTGCACGCCTTTCAGAAGAAGTCGAAAGCCGGGATCAAGACCCCGAAGCAGGAAATTGAGTGGGTCAGGGAGCGGTTGAAGAGGGCTGAGGAGCACTACCGGAAATGGTTCGAAACGCAGAGAAAGGAAACGCCATGAAAACTCAGGAAACCGTCCGCCAGGGCGGGAAGAACATTTTTGAGGACTTGAAGCTACCGGACGCTGAGGAACTCAACGCCAAAGCGCAGATTGCTTTCCGCATCTGCGAACTCATCCAGAAGCGCAAGCTCACCCAGCAAGAGGCGGCAAGCATCCTCGGGACGGACCAGCCCCGGGTGTCAGCCCTTCTCCGGGGCCGACTGGAAGGGTTCTCATCGGACCGGTTGTTTCGCTTCCTGAATGCGCTGGACCAGGAAATCGAGATTGTCATCCGCCAGTCCAGAAAGCGGAGCCAACCTGCTGGAATCCGGGTCTTGGTTCCCGCCTGATTGGGGTCTGACACTTTGGAAATGGGGTCAGAGAACGATTCCCGATTTTGGATGCACCAGTTCCTTTTGCCCAGAACTCCGGAAAGGGCTCCGCAACCTGAACGGGCTCTTGCCTAGGCATTGAGCAACAGTTGCTGATACCCGCCTGAGTCCGATTCGGAAATCGTTCCCTGACCGCGTTCACAGGTCTTTTAACGATACGGACTCGCTGGGTCTTTTCGACTACTGTCAGCAGACAACGAAGGTCATGCTCCGATTTTTCCCAATTCTTCTGATTCTCATCGCTCCAGTGATTGGATGGCAGATCGGTTGTCTGCTCCGCTCACCAGTGGCCGCAGGGCGTCAAAATCCAATGAGTCCGGGATTTTTTGTTGTCACTCTTCCTTTTGCCCCGTTCGCCTTTATCTGCCTAGAGGGGGGGTTGCGGGCGGCGTTTCTCGCCTTCCTTGGCCTGCTGGTTTTGTTTGCCCACATTTCAGCCAAGAGAGTGGCAACATGATTTTGCCGTCGACCACCGTGGTATCCGCTGAATTCGACGAACCGAAGACCACTCATAGCCGATGATTGGGAAGACGAGATTTAATCTCAGTCATGACCCCATGAGCTCTCCACATGACACAGTGCGAAGGACCCGCTTCAGGGCATTTACCTTGATCGAGTTGCGCGTTGTGGTCGCCGTCATTGCGGTGCTCGCAGGCCTGCTTCTGCCGGCACTGGCGCGAGCCCGGTCAACGGCGGTGCGAACTCGTTGTCTTTCCAACCTGCGGCAGGTCGCTTTGGCGGCGCGCCTCTACATGGACGATCATCAGGGCGAGTTGTTCCACCACCATGAGGGCCGGGTTCTGGACGACGGCACCCAAGTCGAGGAGCTACCTGTCACGGTCGCTGAATTTTCCGGTGGGGGTTCTGGCAATAGTTAGGCCGAGAAACCCTGGGTGATCTTCCTGTCGCCCTTCCTGCAAAACAGAACGTCACCGGGCGCTTCTTTCAGGCGATCCAGTCAGTTCATTCGATGGCTGTTTTGAAAATCTTGCACATGGGTCACTCCACGGTAATTCCGGCCACGAAGGGCGAGCTGTTGAGCATCGCGGACTCCAAGTCGATCGATTTGACCTCCAAGTCGGGCTTGGGATTATTCCACGTTTGCAGGTAGAGCGAGAGCGTCCAGCGGTTGGAGTCCAGCCGGGCATTGCTGCCTTGGCCCACGCGCTTGGCTCGCTTGAGGTCACCTTGGTTGTCCTCACGTCGCAGCCACCAGGATTGCACATCCCACTCAAACTCCACGGGCATCACCGCGCTGGAGCCATCTGCGTAGTGCACCCGGTAGCGGCAAACCACGGTTCCCGGTGGATCGCCCCACTGGGTGGCTCCGACAAAGTGAATCATCTTGCACCGCAACCCCACGGGGATGTTGGTTACGGTGGCTGGCATCAGCTTGGGAATCCGGGATTCCAGGTTTTGGCCGCTGAGGTGAATGACGCCGCGAATATCGAAAGGGATTCCACCCAAGGAGACACTTCCTTTGGGCAAGGTTCCCCAGGTGTTTTCCATGGCCTCACCTGGATTTAAAGTGAGGAAAAGCGACTGGCTCAGCGCTCCATTGTAGAAGCCAGTGAGGTCAATCTGCCTGGGGTCTAGTCCCTTGGGCCTGTTAGGGATGAAGTGCCTGCGCCAGGAGGCGGCAGCCTCAGGCTGGTAGGCCCGGTTGATCCGTTCAACGGTTGGCAACTCTCTCCAAAACCGTTGCTCCTCCTGCTGCTGCCACCAACCTCTTCCCAATCCCCACCCAAGGCTGATGAGGAGCACTGCTCCAGCACCCCATCTGCCCCAGGAAGACCCACCCAAGTACTTGCCAGCCTGGAGCACCATCAGGTCTCGCTTGAACCGTGCAGCGCTGGGGTACCGCTTGGCCGGGTCAGCCGTGCAGGCCTTGGCCAGAATCGGGTTTAAGGCCAGCAGAGCCTTCGAGTCGGCGAAGGTGGGGAACTCCTGCGGCAATTCTGGGAAGTCTTGGCGATCACAGCCGGTGGCCATCTCGTAGAGGACCTTACCCAACGAGAACAAGTCGGCCTTGGGACCACGGGCACCCTCCGGAGCGTGGTAACCACGCGTTCCCACGGCCGACGTAGAGTCGCCTTCGCCGCTAATTAGTCCCAGATCGGCGAGCTTTGGTTGACCGTGTACGAAGATGACATTCCCAGGCTTCACATCCCGGTGGACCAAGCCCTGGCCATGCAGGTGTTTCAAGGCTTCGCAGAGGCCCAGGGTGATTCGGACAGCCTCTTGAACCGGCATGCGGCCCTCGGTCTTCAAGCGGTGCCGCAAGGTCAACGGTGCGTAGTCGGCCACACCGTGGGCATGGATAGAATCGGCTAGCTCCATGGCGTAGGCAAAACCTCCGCAGGGGAGATTTTCGATCATTTCATGGATGCGGACTAAATAGGGGCTGCTCTCTGCCACCGTTAGGAAGCGCCTCAACCCGCCCAACTCGCGCTGCAGCATCTTGTCCGAGAGTTCCACCTGTGGGGTCACCACCTTGAGGGCCACGCGTCGTCCGGCGGAATCCTCAGCGAGGTAAACGCTCCCGTAGGCTCCTCGACCGATGGGGATAAGAACCGTGTAACCTGGGATCTGAGGTATGTTGGCTGCATTCATGGTGATCTCCGGACTGGGCGTCTGCGTAACTGAGCCTCTATGGCCTGCCGGATCCGGCGCTCCGTGGGTCGGTCCAGGTCCGTGGACCCGCGCGCTGTCCAGCACGGCCACCGCTCGATGAGGCCGCTACGAAAGAGGCGCGTGATCCATGTTAGCGGCTTCATGGCTGGGTTCCCTTTGGCCAAGGTTCCTTTTCGAGACGGCGTAGAACTTTTTTGAACTCGTTGAGAACACGGTATTTGGTCACCCGAACCAAAATTGTGGAGATGCCAAAGGCCTTCGCGGTCTCTTCAGTGGACCGCCCCATCCGGACGGTCCAGTCGAAGATCTGGAAGTTCCGCGGTGAAACGGCCAAACGAAGCTGGTCGGTGGCCACCTGCAGCAGGTTGTGCTGCCACTCGGCCTCCCAGAACCCTTCAAAGGGTTGATCCACGATAGCCTGTGGGGTGGCCCCTGATTCGTCTAAAAACTCACTCGTCGGTACCCGGCGTCCCAACTTCCGGAACTGGTCGACCACCTTGTGCTGGGTGACCCTCATCAACCAGCCCTTGAAGGAGCCCTTGGTTGGGTTGTACGCGAAGCTGGGCAGCCCACGAGAGACCGAGATGATGGTGTCCTGGACAACCTCCTCAGCGTCTTGCCTGCTGAGGCCCATTTTCAAAGCGATTCCAAAGATAAACCGGCGGTACCGGTCGAAGAACTCCATCCAGGAGGAGTGGTCGTCCAGATCTTGCAGCCGAAGAAGCAAGCTGGCCCGGGTGGGCAGCGAATCGTCGAGCGTGGAAGACACAAGTGTCACACTTACCTCATCGCTCCACCGATGGCGACCGTTTCAAAAAATCTTCACAGAATTTCCGTAACGCAGGCCCGGTTCGAAGCGAAGGGATGGGTATGGAACGAATCATTCGGCAACTTCTCACATGGGGCGGCCTGCTGTTGCTGGCGTTAGTGGAGACGGCCCAGAGTGCCAACCAAGTGCTTGTCCTCAACCAAGGCGGGTACGTCCAGGTTCCGAGCAGCAGAGGTCTGCAAAATGCATCCGCTATGACGATCAGCGGCTGGATCTACCCTGTTGAGAATGGCGTCGAGAACCCGGTCTTTTTGTCTAAGGGCGACTTATTGAACGCCGACTCAGACCAGTCCTATTGGCTGGGTTGGTCGCGGTTACAAGGCGTGAAAGGTAGGCGCTTGAACTTCAATCTGTTTCTTGGAACACAAACTTGGGCGTCCGTCGTGGACGATAATGTCCTCTCCAACAGCTGGACCCACTTTGCCATCACATTTGATAGCGCTAGTGGCACCATAAAACTTTTTACCAACGGCGTGGTGGCATCCAATCGTACCGTCGATGCCTCCGGGAAGAACTCCATCAAATCGCTGCCGGTTCGTCAGTCCAGCCAGCCGCTGGTCCTTGGATTCATTGAGGGAAACTACTATACCAATATTAAACCTGCTGGGGCCATAGATGAGATTCACATCTGGAGTCGAGCCCTTTCGGCCCAGGAAATCCTTACCGATTACCGCTGCGGATCCGTGATCGATTCCTCATCGGAAGCCAGTTGGTCATTCAATACTGGCACCGCAATTGACAACAGCGGTGCGGGAAACAATGGGTTTTTAGGGGGAGGTGCTGGGATCGGTGATTGGGTTGCAGCGAGCCTGATCCATGCTAAGTGTGACCAACCTCGCGCATCTCAGGCCAAGGCCACTGCTGTAAACGGGTTCGTTGTTGGGGTGGAAATCATGGATAACGGAACCGGCTATCAATCCCCCCCGCAGGTCTTTTTTCTTGGAGGTGGTGGATCTGGAGCGGCAGGCGTTGCCACGGTCCAAAACGGCGTCGTGACGGGGGGCAAAATAACTTCCACAGGCAGTGGCTACACGTCAGCACCGCGGGTGCTGGTCGCTGCACCGCCGGGAGTGCCGACGCTCAGCATCTCAGTCAAGCAGGTGCAGGTCCGAATGAACCTGATAATGGGCTTCACCTACAAGGTTCAGAGCACCAAGGATCTTAGGACATGGACCGACACCGGTGACCCGTTTTTGGCCACTGAGAGCTCGATGACTCTGAGCTTTGACGTAGACACCACCGGGCAGGTTTTCCGCGTGGTTGAAGTGCCTTAAAAGGGCCTTCGCCAATCGACTTCTTCTGGGGGCCTAATGAGCGACCCGGAGTACCAGTTCAACCAAGGTGCCGTCGCACCAGCGTTTAGATCCCACTTCGAGGAGGCGGTGGGTATCCTGGTTAAAGGGGGTAGCTGAAACGTCAGTTGGAAAATCTTTCAACCCAGCGCAGACGCGCAGAGGCACCGTCACCAGTTGGAGGCGGTGCTTCGTGGGCCAGGCTGATCGAACCAACGTAACTGACATTTCCAAACATGGTTGCAAGCTCAGCCATGGTGGCTGCAAGGGGGCCAGATGAAGGTGGCCACAATAGTGTCACCCACAGCTAGCTCCCAGACCATGGTTAACCATGCAACCATGTCTAAAGCCTGCCGGTGACCTTGTTTCCATCAGGCTGCCATTGAGGCGGATGGTGGCTGACTCGTTGCCTGTCGAGACGCGGGGGCACCACCCAATAATATCGCGGATCTAAATGGACGGACCGCGGGCCATTACTCGCATCGGCCCTTACCGTCACCCTCGATTCCAGGCCACCTCGACCTCGATGGGCGTCGGCGGACGTCGCCGGACAAGTTGTTACTTTCGTTGTTACTTTCGGCCAGGGAGGGGGTTGGCTCGACCGGGGAGGGGCCCTGGACACGAAAAAACCGCGATTTCTCGCGGTTTTTTAAAGTGGTGCCGGCGGAGGGACTCGAACCCCCACCCGATTTCAAATGGCCAAAAACAGCGTTTTTATTGGCTTTTTGACTTCGGCGGACATCGCCGGATATG
>CAINWP010000250.1 GCA_903854475.1 uncultured Verrucomicrobiota bacterium | reverse complement strand
CTCGGACGGCATCCGGGGGGTGTTAGGAAGTCCTCGGACTGCATCTGTGGGGTAGGAGGTGCTTGGACTGCATCCGGGGGGTAGGAGGTGCTTGGACTGCATCCGGGTGGCCGAAAAACCCAACCTCACCCGAGCACCTCCGAGGTAGGGACAGGCTCTTCAGGGGAATCTTGACCAACGAATAATACACGATAAAAATAGTAGGGTATTATCGAGTCAATAAACTCAATAAAAACGGGGTTTACGGCGACCCATTCGAAGTTAAAATTTAAAACTACACCAACACAGTTGACTTAGGTGGGGTTTAGCGTAATCGTCACTCCGTCATGAGCGTGCATCGAAACACAGGGAGCCCAGAGTCTGCCGATCGGGTGGATCAGATTGCTGTCGAGGAACAGGCCGAGTGGCTGGAAACCTTGGCACCCTGGGTGGCTTCGCTGCGGTTCGGGGTAATCCAGTTGGTGGTCCATGAGGGACGGGTTGTCCAGATGGAGCGCACCGAGAAGGTTCGCCTCGCGGGCTCCAAGGGTGCGAAAGGCGTGCTATGAATCAAATCGTGGGAATTAGAACTGTGGGCGTGTTCGCTACATGGGCTTTGGGAGCACTCGTCGGAGTGGCTGTGATTGCCAAGGACATCCAACTCCTCAATGTCAGCTACGACCCCACCCGGGAGTTTTACGCCGAGTACAACGAAGTGTTCTCCAAACATTGGAACGCCAAAACGGGTGACAGTGTGCGGGTGACCCAATCGCACGGCGGTTCGGGCAAGCAGGCCCGCTCGGTAATCGACGGATTGCGCGCCGATGTGGTGACTCTGGCGCTTTCGTATGACATCGATGCCATTGCCAAGAAACCGGCGCTCTTGGCTCCGGAGTGGCAGAAGCGCCTGCCCGACAACAGCAGCCCCTACACGAGCCTCATCGTATTTCTGGTTCGCAAGGGCAACCCCAAAGGCATCCGCGATTGGTCCGACTTGGTGCGGCCCGGGGTCGGCGTAATCACCGCCAACCCTAAGACCGGAGGCGGTGCCCGGTGGAACTTCTTGGCTGCCTACGGTTACGCCCTCAAGCAGTCGGGGGGCGACGAGGCCAAGGCCGTGGATTTCGTTAAAAAGCTCTACGCCAATGTGCCGGTGCTCGATTCCGGGGCTCGGGGTTCCACGGTCACGTTCATTGAGCGGGGTGTGGGCGATGTGCTGATCACCTGGGAGAATGAAGCGCTGCTGGCACAACGTGAGTCGGCGACCGCGGGGTTGGAGCGTGTCATCCCGTCGATGAGCATTTTGGCCGAGCCTCCGGTCACCTGGGTCGATGGGGTGGTGCAGCGCAAGGGAACCGCGGAAGTGGCCCAAGCCTACGTGCAGCACTTGTACAGCGACGAGGGCCAGCGCTTGGCCGCCAAGCATTTCTACCGCCCGCGCAACGCCAAGATTGCCGCCGAATTTTCCGAGCAATTCCCCAAGGTGGAGCTCTTCACCATCGAGGCCGTTTTCGGTGGATGGTCTAAGGCCCAGAAGCAGCACTTCGCCGAGGGAGGCACCTTCGATGTTATCACCCGTAAGAACTGAAGCACTATGAGCCTCATCACTGCATCTCCCGACCGGGTGTCGACCCAATCGACGGCCAGTTTTTCCGCCGATTCGTCCGCCAGTCCGATCTCCCCGTCGCCATTCGAATCCAGGTCCGATTCAACGTCGGTCCAAGGCCTGTCAGCGGCGCCCAGCCCGACTCGCACTCGCTCCATCACCAAGGTTCTTGAGCCTCTCGAGCGCATAGCCCGGGACTCCCGTCGGTTGGTCGGAACCTCCCATGCTCAGGTGCAAATCGGCGGCCAAGACCACTCCATCCCCCGCTACTTGTATGTCGGGCGGCAGGGGGGTGGCGATTTGCAGCGTATCGGCATTTTCGCCACGCTGCATGGCGATGAACCGGAGGGAGTGCTGGCTTTGGGCAAGTTCCTGCAAACCTTGGAAGAGCGGCCGGAAATCGCCGAGGGCTACGCGCTGTTCAT
>CAINWP010000249.1 GCA_903854475.1 uncultured Verrucomicrobiota bacterium | reverse complement strand
TTCCGAAGCCTTTATCACCGGTCTTTGCTGCAGCTTCATTCTCGCCGACGGCTTATCGAAGACCGTGGGTCTGCAATTGCTTGAGGCCGGTGTGCCGGAACGCTGGATGCCGGCGGCCGCCGGAGCGGTCTTCGCACTCCCATTGTGGGGATTCGCTTCGATGCTCGGACAAATCCCGCCGCCCACCGATTCTGATGTCGCCGCCCGCGCGGAACGACAACCGCTGAACCGGTCTGAGCGATGGGCATTTCTTAAGCGCCATGGAATGGCGGTGCTATTCATCATCACGGCCTACACACTAGTCACACTGCTGCGCTCCGTGAGGGCTGATTTTTCGAGGGAACTCTGGCAGGCGTTGGGTGCTCCCGGTGCCGCGATGGTTTTCACTCGGTCAGAGATGTGGGTCACGCTGGCAGTCCTTATTCCTATGGGGTTAATGGCCCGTATCAGGGACAATCGACGGGCGTTTTATACCGGATTGGCTGTCTCGTGCCTGGGGTTGGCGATGGTTGCTACCGCGTGCTTGGCTTGGCGGCGGGGAGGCATTGATGCCTTCGGGTTCATGGTGGCGGTGGGTATTGGGTTGTACCTCCCTTACATTGCCGTTCACGCCACCCTCTTTGAACGATTCATCGCTCTGACCCGAGATCGCGCCAATTTGGGGTTTCTCATGTATCTGGCCGACACGGCGGGCTACCTCGCAGTGTGTGTGGTCCTAATGACTCGAGGACGTTTGATGACCGTGGAGGGAGTACTGCCCTTGTTCTTGGATGCCGGACTGACCATTGCGGCCTTGGGGATTGGAGCACTGGTTCTGGCTGGTGGCTGGATGCATCGCAGCCATAAGCACATGGGGTAATTCACGACCGAAACTGGCGACACCTCAGCCAGAACCATCCCGTTCAATCGGTCGTGCTGGCTGCGGTTTCTTGCGCTAGCGCGTCGTTGTTCTCTCGTTACCGAGCCGCTCGCAGCGGCCTTTTCATGGCCCGGGCCGCGCTCTCGGTTCGTCGTGCAACAGAATCCGCAACGACACCCCTTTCCTCCCGACTGAATCGTTCCGGTTGAGCAAAAATGGGGCGGACCCGTTTTGCGGATCCGCCCCATTGCGAAGCTATTTATGTGAAGGCTGTTTGGCTCAGATCACTCCACCGAAATCCGGACGAATCCGGTGGCCACCCCGAAGGGCACCTCGACGGTTAGATCGGAACCAGTGCCAACAACCGGTGATTGCACCGGGGTCCAAGCGGTCTGATCCAAGGCTGTGCGGCTTTGGAGGATGTAGGTACGGCCGGGTTCAGACATGAAGGTGATCTTCAGTCCTGTCGCGGTTGCAGCGACACCCAGGATCGGAGCCTTGGGTTGCGGCAGAGCCATCGGCCCGACCGGCTTGATGCTGGTGGCCTTGAAGAAGCCTTCGGCATCGAGTGCGGTCCAGTCCTGGGCCCAGTTCTCGGAACCGAAGGCTCCAGTGAAGTTCACCTTCACGAATCCAGGGGTCTCGGTCTGCGGCACTCCATAAGCC
>CAINWP010000248.1 GCA_903854475.1 uncultured Verrucomicrobiota bacterium | reverse complement strand
TTGTTCTTCACGTCCGGCGTCGAAACTCCGTCGTCGTCAATGCGAACACGAACGCCACCAAAGCCCGTCACGATGGAGTTGTACCAGCGCGCCTTGTTCTCCTGACGGAAGCGCAACGCATCGTTGGCTGTCGTGTTCGTTCCAGCTCCAATTAAGGTCGCATTGCGGATCGTGTAGTTCGACAGCGGCAACGCTCCGGCCACACGCACGTCCGGGGACTGCGGCTGCCCGTTTTGCTCCGAACCGCTGTCCTTGGCCGTCGGCTCTTGGATTCCGAACCAGAACTGGTTCTGACCATTGTAGCCCATGTCAGTATCGAACCCGTCGTCGTCGTTGAAGGCCGATACCAAATGCTTGGTGTTCACCGAACCACCGAAGAACTCAAACCCGTCGTCAGCGATGCAGTAGGCTTCCAGATACTCCATTAAAGTACCGCGACCCACGCCACCCAGAGACCATCCATTGATCTCCTTGTCGGTCGTCAGCTTCTTGCCGCCATGCCGCACCGAGACGTAGCGCATCGAACCGGAACTGTCGTCGTCATTGCTGCCACCATAACGGTGCAAATAATCGACCTGACCGCTCACCGCATTGGTCACCGCGAGGTCGGGCAGTCCTTCATAGATGTCGTAGGAGACGTTATTGGTCGTCCATCCCGGATTGTTCAACCGGGCGTTACCGAAGAGAACGATGCCGCCCCACAAACCGCGCGTCGGGAAGGGCAAGTCGCCCGCGTCGCTCACGTCGTCGGCCACTGCCGTGAAGATGATGGGCCGATTGGGAGTGCCGTTGGCGTTGAGCTTGCCACCAGCGCAAACAAACAAGCAGCCGAAGTCATTCGCCGCGCTGCTGGAGGTTCCCGTGCCGGAGGCTCCCTTCACGACCGTGCCCGCCTCGATGTTCAAGACGGCGTTGCTCATCACGTACGTGAAACCCGTCAGAATGTACGTGTTGGTCGCCACCCAGTTGTGGGTACCGTACAAGTAACCTGCAGCCACGTTAATCACGTTGCCTGCTGTGTTGCCGATGGTGATACGAACCGTGACCACCGCGGACTCCAGAGTTCCATCGCTCACCTTGAAGGTGAACGTGTCATTCCCCTGGGCATTGAGCTTCGGAGTGTAGGTCAGTTTCGGGGCAGTACCGGAGAGAACACCGAGGGTCGGTTGTGAAACTACCGCGTAGATGATGGCGTCCCCGTCTGCATCGACGGCCTGCAAGTTGATGACCGTCGCAGTGCTCTCGCGCACCGACACATCCTGATTTGAAGCGATGGGCGCGTCAGCCACCGGAGTGACGGTGAGCGCAACCGTCGCGAGCTCAGAATCAAAGGACCCATCATTGACCTTAAAGGTGAATGAATCGGAACCGTTGGCGTTGGCGCGGGGGGTGTACACCAAATGAGGGGCCGTGCCACTGAGCGATCCTAGAGCAGGCGCCGTGACGATGGTGTAAGTCAGCGTATCCGACTGGGGATCAGTACCCGTGAGTGTGACTGCAACGGTGGCATCTTCGGCGGTCGAAACAGCCTGAGACTTGGCAACCGGAGCCAGATCCAAGAGCGAAGGACCCACCGGCTTGATGCTGGTGGCCTTGAAGAAGCCTTCGGCATCGAGTGCGGTCCAGTCCTGGGCCCAGTTCTCGGAACCGAAGGCTCCAGTGAAGTTCACCTTCACGAATCCAGGGGTCTCGGTCTGCGGCACTCCATAAGCC
>CAINWP010000247.1 GCA_903854475.1 uncultured Verrucomicrobiota bacterium | reverse complement strand
CATCGGCGATATCCAGAGGCGTCCCACAGCCTTAGCCAGCGATGCTCTTGCGAAAGAAGATGCAGCCAGCACAATCAATCCAAATCCAATGGAATCGTTCCGCTGAGGCTTCCCTCAGTGAACCTGGGCCCCGACTGAGGTACATGTTGGAAGCGGAGGGTGGCTGGATGGTTTTGGAGAGCGCGACAGTTCAACGACTTAGATCGGTGATGATTCCAGAGCTCCGATCGTAACGCGCTTCAGGGAATCACAACCCGCAAATCTACGACCTCTCCCGGATACAGCGTGAGGTTCGCCGGCAAGGACACCAGAACTGGAAGCCCATTTTCGGTTGCACTGCCCCCGGAACTACCGCCTGAAGGCAGACCGGAAGTTCTGGGCAAGAGCGTCGACGAAATGGGTTCTAATTGAGATCCGACTCGCAGGACTTCACCGACACCCATTTCTCGTCTTCCACCGCGAGCCCTGACTTCTACCTTCATCCCGAGCTGGGCCTGGATTTGGATGGGCTGCCGAATGAACGCCACAACCCGTGAAGGCTTCTCTTGGGAAACAGTCAAAATCGGCTCGCCGGCTTGAATGGTCTCTCCGCTCCAGCGATGCACCACGCTCACAACGCCATCAAAGGGCGCCACGAGTTCGATCGGCATCATCTGTGACTCCAACAGGTCGAGATTCTTGGATTCCACCTCAATGGCAGCCGAGGTGGATGACGAATCTTGACCCTCGATTCGGTGGGCCGACAGTTGCTGAATAGTCGCGCCAATTTGTGCCACCAGCTGCTCCAATTCCATTACGGTGGACTCTTCGATGGCGGTATCACGGTGTGAAATATCGAGATCGTTCTGGCTCAGCACTGGCAAAGATCCGGCAGCACCACCGTTGGGAACCCCAGATCGCAGTTTTTCGATACGAGCGAGCTCGAGTTGTCGGTAGGCGCTTCGCGCTTTGGCCGAAAGCCAATCGACACGCTTGGACATCCAGTCGAGGCGGAGGCTCTCCAGATTGACCCGACTGTTCTGCTTTCGCAGATCCGAATCGGTACCCGCACGGATTAGGTCGATCCGAGCCTTACTCAGAGAAATCTGTGCTTCCAAAATGCGGGGTTCGACAGTGATGACCCGCGCCAAAACTTGGCCCGCCGTTACCCGTTGCAATGCATCCACTTGCAGTTGAGCCAAGCGACCCGGACCTACGCTGGACACCACGCCACGCACCGACTCAACCTCTCCCACCCAAGTAGACGGCCCCACATAACCGCGCCAAAGCCAAACGGTTAATCCAACCACCAACACGAAGGCGATATAAGGAAAAGCCTGAATTCGAAACTCCCGAAACAAAGTTCCAGCCGGCGTCGGAATCGGCGTCAAAGCACTTTCCGAACTCGATTTGGGTTGGTCCTGCATTCGATTACATTTCAGATTCTTCCTCTGCCTTAAGGCTGGTCACCCGGGAAACGCCGGGAAACGCCTTGAGTTCCGACACCAATTCTCCGGAGCGCGAAGCATCCCTGAGAAGAATGCGGTAGGAAAGGTCGGCACCATCAGAAGTCCCTCCAGCCCGTTGGCTGGCCAACTGATTGCGACGCCCATGGCGGGCCAGCAAATCCATCAAGCGAGGTAACTCGTCCAGCGGCCGTCCCCAATGAAGGTTGAGAATCAAATCGTAACGGTGACGGGCACCAAAGGAGGTCCAGTGCAAGTAGAGCATGACCAGGGCAAAGATCAGACAGCCCAAGATCGCTGTACTAAATTTGCGTGTACCGGCAGCCATACCGGTGCTGATGCTGGCCAAGATGTAGGTGGTATCTAGGGTGTCGCGGAGGATGTTGCGGAATCGCACCACCGCGAAGACGGCCATCATTCCAAAGGCCATCAGCAAATTGTTGAACATCACCGCCATCACCAGCGCGACGATCACGCAAAGAACGATCAACGAATTGACGAATGAGCGGGAATAACTGAGCCCCGAGTGACATGCCATGTACACCCAAGCCACGACATGCCCACAGAGGAAGGCAATCAGTAGGCCCAAGAGAATACCACTTAGGTCATCCTGAGCGGTTCCAAAATCACCTCTGAGAATCAGGTCGGAAAGATTCATTTTCGTGAAATGCTGGTTTCATCCAGCAATCGCGCGAGGCGGGATAGTCGCGCCTGTTTGCGCTCGGCCGCCAGCCCAACCTCGAAGTTTTTGCCACCCATACCCATGTTCCGCAGAAAGTGGTGCTCCCCTTTTACTGCGATGCCATCCGCATACTTGGAAGCGGATCCCTGTCGGAGACCAAAGACCCGAACCATCTCACCAAACCAGTCCGGAAATCGACCGGTAAACTTGAGCTCCAAGATCACCCCATCGCCAAAGACTGACGAGGGATTATCCATCTCGGAGGTGAAGCGAGCGCTGAACTCTGGGGAGATGAGCACATTCCGATCAAACGTCACGCGGACTGAATTGTCATGGGGGCTAATCCAAGCTTCCCGATCATAGGCGACATGAGCAACCGGGTAGGCCCTCAGTTCACAGGACAATTCAATAAACCGCTGGATTGCTCCCAATTGCCGAGCATCTTGACTCAGCAACCCCACCACCTCGGGCAATTGCCCTCCCAAGACCGCCTCCACCACCGATCGCTGAACGCCACAGCGCTGTTTGAGGATGGCCTCATTCATCCGACGCTTAATTTCGAAGAAGACGGGTGCCTCAGGGTCAGGGTTATCGGCGTAAAACCTCAATCGGAGTTTGAAGCGATTCTTGTTGCCGTTGATCGTGCCCCAATAAATCCGAAGGTCCTCAGAATCGAGGTAGAGATTGTGGATCGAATAGGACAGGTTGGGTCGGTGGGCCCCATACTCATCGATCTCCAAATAGGAAGAGACGAACTCACGAAGAGCCAGCGCGACTTCCTCGGGAATGATGTACTTCAATTCCCACCGCTGCAGCTGCATGTTATCCTGAGCCATCGCCTCGTAGTTTTCAATTCACGCCCCGTGGCGCACTTTCAAACTGTCGCCCGATTATTACGCAATTGTCACTTCAGAGTGTTTTAAAAAACCTGATCCACTCGAAAATAATCGTGCGGCGCCTGTTGCCTTAGCATCCACAATGCCGATCTATCAAATATTGAGAGATAATTAGGCCCACACACACTTTATGTCACGGCCATCGGCTCCCTGGAATAGCAGGAGCCTTCATCCCAGGGCTGCAGTCAGGGTTTCTCGACTAACAGCGGATCGCCATCACCCCGTCGGTATTGGAAAGGAACACTTTCCACCACCGCTTGAATTAGGGCCGAAAACCGCAGGTTCTTCTTCCTGAGTTGGGTATCCATGGCAACCAGCGCAGGACGATCATAATACTCCAGACCACGTCCCAACGCATAGGTCAGCATCTTCTCGCTGACACAGCGAACGAAGTCTGCCTGCCGGGAGTCTGACAACACACGACTCAGCTCGACATGATCAGCGAATCGTTCACCGGAAACCAGTTCACCCCGTGTGTCGACCACCTCATCGCCGTCTTTTTCCCGGAACCGCCCAACGGCGTCAAAGTGCTCAAAGGCGAACCCCAGAGGGTCCATCTTGGCGTGACAGGACGCACACATGGCATTGTCGCGATGCGCATCCATCCGCTGCCTCAAGGTGCCATGGGTCTCCTTGGATTCGAGCGCAGGGACCCCCGGGGGCGGGGGCGGCGGCGGCGATGCGAGAATGTTATCCAGGATCCATTTGCCGCGCTTGACCGGAGAGGTTCGGTTAGGGTTTGAGGTAAGAGTTAGAATGCTGGCGTGGGTTAGCACACCACTTCGACCGGTCCCCTTCAAAGAAACGCGGACAAAGTCGGGGCCGTGGACTCCGGAAATACCATAATGCCGAGCCAGCGGTTCGTTGACGAAGGTGTAGTCGGCGGTGAGAAACTCTGTAATGGGGCGATCCTTCCGTAGCACATGCTCAAAGAGCGACTCGGTCTCCCGGCGGAGAGCCGCTCGCAAGGGGGCATCGAATCCAGGAAAGAGTTTTTCGTCCGGGGAGACGATGTCGAGGGTCCGCAACTGCATCCATTGTCCGGCGAAGTTGTCGACCAAGGCCCGTGACTTGGGATCGGCGAGCATTCGTTTCACCTGTCCCACCAAATTGCGACGCAACCGACCCTGGCCCGCCAAACGGAACAACTCGTCATCGGGCATGGTGCTCCAGAGAAAATAGGACAACCGCGAGGCCAGGGCGTACTCGGAAACCCGGTGAGATTCATGGGGGTTATCGGGATTGCTTTGAATCTCCCCGCGAAAGAGAAAATGCGGCGAAATCAAGACGGCCATCAGTGCCTGCTTGACGGCTGCCTCGAAACCATCGCCCGACTCACGAGCCTGACCAAAAAGGCGCATTAATCCGTCCAACTCGGCCGGTGTCGCCGATCGCCGGTAGGCCCGATCCGTCACTCGTTGAAGAATCTCTCGGGCCACCTGATTGGTCGTCTGAGGTCCCGGGGCCTTGAAGAAAACCTTACGGTGCAAGGCATGCAACGGCGGCACGGCCTCTGAGAAGGGCCCTGTCACTTCGATGAATTCCACCTGCAGGTTGCGATCCTCGATTTTCTTTTCAGTGTAGGTCTTCCCCTGAGCATTGGTCTTCAACAGCTCAGTCTGACGATAAAAGTCATTCAGGAAGGCGACCGATAGACGGTGATTCCCGGGTTTCAAAACCATCTGATGCTCATGCAACTTGGGGTTTCCACGACCTCGGCGCACCTCGATGGTCTCAAGATCACTCCCGTCGGCTCGCAAGGCCATCTGCACCTTTTGATCCCCCGCCTGATCACCGTAGGCTTGAACCTTGAACACGTAGTCGCCCGGCACCGGAGCTTCGTACTCAACGAACATCTCACCTTGGGCGGAAAGTGTCGCCAAGGCGCCACCGCCAACGTGTCCCTGGATTTGCGACGGAGAAAACCGTCGAGCCTTCGGGGTCAGGGGGCCGGTGACTATCGATCGATCCAAAACCGCCTCCGCTGCGTTGAGGTACTTCTCGAGCAGGATCGGCGGCATAGACAGCACGTCCCCAATGTTATCAAAGCCGTACCCCACATCATCTTGAGGGAAGTCGTCGGCCGGTTGAAAATCGATGCCGAACAGGTCGCGAACCGTGTTGTTGTATTCCACCCGATTCAATCTGCGCAACGTCACACGGCCGGGGTCCGGACGGGAGGGATCGATCGGAAAGAGTGTCCGCTCAATCCAACCGACCAGATGGGTTCGCACCTCCGTGTTGGGCTGAGCCTTCTTCTTCTTGGGAGGCATTTCGCCGGAACGCACCGTCTGAATGACACGTTCCCAAGTTCCCCGATCGCGCAAGACCGCCATCAAATTCGTGTGTGCGTCGAAATTCACACCGCCCTTGGCCTCACTGTCTCCGTGGCAATCCCAGCAGTATTCTCGAAGAACCGGCAAGACGGTCTCGTTGAGTTGGACTTCAGCCACCTTGCGATCCACTCGCAGACTTGGAGAGGCCGGTGGCTTGGCCGCACCGAGTCCCACTGAAAGGACGACGGCAAGCAACAGCAGGATGGATAAACGCTTCGGCATGCTTCAAAGCCGACGGCATGCGGCCCGTCGGTATTGAAAGAAAGTCAGCACGAACCACGGAAGCGTCAACCACCTGAACAAAAAACCTAGAATCCGAGACCCACAGCGGCGGGTGAAAAAAAACGACGCCGACGATGCCACCAAAAACCTCTTAGTGCTTGAGCCCGGCTTGAACATGCCATTCCCACGGCGGCCATCTCCGAAGAGTTCTACGCAAACGCCGGCCGGCCTCCACCGCCTCATCCCCACCTCCGCAACCCGCGGCCAGTTTGTAATCGTGGATGGCCGCCTCCGTCTGGCCGAGCAACTCCCGAGCGAGGGCCCGATCCATTAGCAGCGAGGAATCCTTCACCACGCGCGGCATCCGCAACTCGATCTCTTCGAGGGCGCTCTGGAGATCACGCTCCGCTTCAGTCCGCCGACTCAACCCCTTGAGCGCCCGGGCTCGACGAATCTTCCACGTCCCTTGAAGGCGCGAGGACGTCAATTCCGGCTCAATCGCCTCGAGCGCCTGCTGCCACTGTCCCTCATCGAGTAACGCTTCAATCCGCTCTACCACCAGAAGGCCCGCACCAGTTCGCCGGATTCCTTCTTCGAGGCCGAGGATTCGTTCATGAGGCCGGTGGAGACGCTGCTGCCAAGAACTGCGCTCCAGGTACGCCGAAATGAGCTGCGGATTCCACCTCAGGGCCTCGGAACAATCGTCCAAGGCTTCCAGCTTGGAGCCCTGCGCCGCTCGACAGTGACTGCGGATCATCAGAATTGCCGCCCGCTCTCCAGTGGCCAATCCCGGCACCTGAAGCGCCCTCCGAACCCAAAGCAGGGCCTCGGTCACTCGTCCCCGCTGGAGTTCAATTTGGGCCAATTCGAGAAGCACCAGTGAATCGCCAGGTGCGAGCCGAACCGCCCGCTGGAGGTCTCGGGCAGCCTCCTTCAGTTTCCCCAGAACCCGGTATTCAATGGCCCGCTCCAAAAGGACGTCTGCACTGTCCCCGTCTCGGATCAACCGCTCCGACAGAGCCTCGATTTGGTGCTCAGGGCTGTCATGCGCGCGGGCGACTCCCAGGCAGAGAATTGCACACAGGAGACTCGAGCGAATTCGCCTGCCTATCAACGCCATCAATCCTCCATCCACAGCGCGGGATTCAACCCAAAGTCGATGGCCCCTTCACTGTGGGCGTGGCATTCAATGGCCAGGACGTTGACGCCATCCACCAAGAAACGCGCAATCGAGCCGAGCGGCACGTACACGGCACCCGAATCCTCGCGCAGTTTGATACCTTGTGCGTTGCGCCCGGAACTGCGTCCTACGTTCACTCGCGTCACCTCCTGCCCATTGAGGTACACGATGATGCCGTCCGCATAATCCACCCAGAGCCCCAACTCCGTCACCGCGTCGGCTTGGGTCACGGTGAATTGACGACGCACATACAGTGAGGGTCGACCCTCCTTGGACGCCCGGCCCTCCCCCAGAAGGCGCCCGCGCCCCGAGTTGAACGGAGCCTTGGCCAGCAACCAAGTGGAGTCGTCGAATCCAGGTTGAGTCCATAAGGAGCCCTGTGGGTGAGCTCCGGACAACGCCCTCCATTCGGCCCCCGCAGGGATGAGCACCGCATGGTCGAGCGGCGGCGGGTAGGGCGACTTGGTTGCCTTTTCGGGGGCCTTGTATTCGGGTGGCTGCCAAGGCAACGACAACCGACGCACCAACGGAGCCCCCCGCTTGACCAGACTAAACCGATCGCGCTCGACGCCCTCTCGATTAATCATTCTTCCCACCAGAGTATCCCCTTCCACATCCACCAAAAGCGATCCGTGCTCGACCAGGGTACGACGCATCACCGGTGAGGTTCCTACCCGCCCCAGGCTGGCGCCCGAATGTCCGGCCACCACCTGAACGGCACCCTCATGAGGGCGCAATCCAGTCCCCTTCCGATACGCACCATCGCCTCGCGGATCCCCATCGCCGTCGTCCAAAATAAAATTCTCGGCCACGGTAGCATTGGTAGAATACGCACCATCCATGAGCATCGATCGCTCGTAAATATGGGAATGCCCGGTGAGCACAAGGTCCACGCCACCCGATTCTAGGATGGGAAGGAGATGATGACGCACCTCGATCAGGTCGGCCTCTTTGTCGCTGTCGTGACTCCCCTTCGTGTAGGGAGGATGATGCCAGAAAGCGATCAACCACTCCGCCTTGGCCTTTTCCAAATCCGCCTTGAGCCACTTGGCCATCGCCCCGCTGGGTTTGCGGTCCAAATCGTGAGAATCGAGGCAAATGAAGTGAATGTTGCCGTGATCAAAAGAATAGTAGGCTTCAGTACCGGAGGCCAACCCGCCGGACTCCGCCCGAGTCGGCACCCAATAAGCGTCGTAATACGGCCCGATACCCGTGCTTCCCTTGGACGTATGCCCCTCGTGATTCCCCATGGCCGGCCAGCAAACCGAATTACGGAGGGTCGTTTGATACGACTCGAAGAAACGGCTCTGGAATTCAACATCACGGCCGGTTCCATAGGCCATGTCGCCCACATGGATCCAGAAATCCAACGGCCGCCCATCCTGTTTCACCCACGCCTGCATACCCTCATGAACCGCTCGCTGGGCTTCCCTCCCGGTCCCGCTGTCGCCTAAGACCCAGAAGCGGTAGGGACGCACTGTTCCCGGTTGGGGTTGGGTCTGAAACCGCTGCTCGGGCGATTCTGCGGTGAGTCGTTCCGAGCCATTGAAAACCCCGTAGTAGTAAACCGTGTCCGGGGAGAGCCCCTCGATGTGGGCTTCGTACTGAAAGGTTCCGATGGGAGCGCTATGGAGCTTGGGCAGGGAGAGATTCTCGGGAGTCCGCAGGCTCTGCCACTGAGGGAGCATTGGTTGTCCATTGGTCCCAAGACTGGCCCGGGTGACAATGGCGGCGAGAGGAACCGTCTGGTCGAGCCGATCCGGACGCGTACCCCACCGGACCACCGGTTGGATGGGGCCTTCGGTGCGCCACAACACGTGAATTTGCGTCGGACTACTTCCCTGAAGATACGGCAACCGAGTGAACGGCCGGTGAGGGTTTTGAGCCAAGGCAGGCACCGAAACGGCCAACAACCATAGCCATCGTGCCCACCGGCCTAGACCGGAACGCGTCAGTTGGGAGAACAGTGATGGGGCGGTAAATTCTTTCACAAAACGAAGCGTGAGCGAGGATCGGGCGGGTTGCAGGGCTGTAACGAGCGACGAACGAAGCCCTTGCGGATGACGGCGCATCCATAACGACGGATCCCACCGAGCCACCCTAGCTAAGTGGGGCGATGGCAATTTCGCAACGAGTGCAAAACCCTGCCGTACGATTCGGTAGGTGAGATTCTTCTTCATGATCCAATTCCAGCTAACAGAATTCGCAAGGATACTCACAGGTGAACCCCCAAGCGCGACTGAAGGGCTGTCATCCGGGCCTCCCAAGTTTTCCAGGTCGCTTCCCAATCGCTGCCACTGAGACGAATCCGAGCATCAGGCAAGATTCCTTTGAGGCTCTTGAACTCTTCGACCGCGGCCGCGTTCTCATTGCGTTGGACGAGAAATTCAATCCACAGAATGCGATTTTCCGGATGGTCCGGAGCCAACTGAACGGCCCGGGCCAAATGAAATCGAGCCTTGCTGCGACTCCCAACTCCCAGCGGTGCTGACGGACACTGCTCATACAGCATCCCCAGAGAACGGTCTGCACCGGCGTGATCGAAACCGGGATCCAGAAGCTGACACGCCTGCCACTGGGTTTCCATCTCCCGGACCAATCCCAGAGCTCGAAGCGGTTGTGTCTGGGCGAGGACTCCCAAATTCAGACCCAAATAATAGAGGCAGGCCGCATCTGCCGGGGATTCCTTCAAAGCAAGGCGACAGGCTTCGGCCCCCTCCTTGGCCAAGGCACTGCGAACCGGTCGCGATGTGAGTCCCTCGGCCCGATCGAAACAGGCCCGTGCCAACGGCCAAGCCAAGGCCGGGCGACCGGGTGACTTCAAATACTCACTGCGCACCTGCTCATAGACTCGACTGAGCCGCTGTTGCTCACTTTCACCCAACACTCCTAGGCTCCCCAGAAAACCCAGGAGGACCCAGCAGACTAGACTGTGTTGGAGTTGGCTCCAGCCCCAGAAACGCGGCAACGCTCTCGTCATGATGCCACAACCTGCCCTGCGGGGTGCCCCCCCAGCAAGTAACGTTCATGAATCTGTTGGCCCTGCCCCTCTCTGCCAATAACGCTCTCAATTCCAAAGCCTGCACGAAACCTCACTGCGGGTGGAGGGGCCGCACTCACTCGGCACCCCAGCCTCACTCTTCAACCAGGCGGAAAAACCCCGTGGCGCGCGCCGGATCCAGAGATACCGGGATCCGAACAGTCCCCGCGGGGGTTACCTCGGTCTTCAGTCCTGAGTCCAGCCACTGAGCCGAGGGAGACTCCAATCGATCGGAGGTCCGCACGCGAAGCCGACGATCACGAGCGGACACCGCCTGACCGCCGGAATCCAAGGCCTGCAGCTCGATGCGCCACTCCGAACCGGACAGCGTCTGGCCCACCACCCGACCGCCGAGCACTCGACGGCGCTGTCCAATGCTCAATTGACTCGATGCGTACTGAACTCGCTGAACGGGCTGGGCATCGACCGTGGCAATGAGCGAATCGACCGGCTTTGCCCCGAATCGCAATTCGGTGGTTCCGCCGGGAGCCCGGACGCGGAATCCCACCTCAACCAGCGTCGACAAACCGACCGGAGCCGACTGACCGGCGGGTTTCCATAGCACCGCCCCGATGCGTCCCAGCGCGGCGCTCGATCGGTTTTCGATATAAGCCGTTCCCAGAGGCGTCTTGAGACCTGTGAACTCGAGAGCCTGGGCGTCGAATTCAACATTGAAGGCGAAGGCGTTTTCATTACCGACCCCGTCGAGCATCACGGGTACCCACGCTTCCTGACCTGTCACCAAGTCACTCCAACCAAACCCAATGGATCGGATGGGTTCCGCCAGCTTCGGCCGTGCTAACGACTTGGAGAGGCTGGGTTGCTGGCTGCCGTTGAGCGAATAACCCGGCCCGCCGGTCCTCGGGTCTTCCGCCGGCTGAAGGGGATCGAGTTTCGCCACGAAGCGAGCCACCTGAACCAGGTCCGCCAAATTAATGAACCAATCCCCAGAGCTGGCCTTGGGAGCACAGTCCATGCGACGTCGAACCACCAAATTTGTGTCTGCAACCGAAGAAGCCAGCACAGAGGCGATCGCTGTGATGTCGAGAACATCCACCGAGCCAGTACCATTCACATCCCCCTCCATGGAGTCGGCCAGCACTGCCACCTGCCCTCCCTCCGAAACCATTGAAGCAAGAGTGGCATTCGTGAAGGCGACGCGGAACGAGAGATCCTTGTCCGCCGCAACCAACTGCGAATCCTTGAGGATCCGCACGGGAACCTCCAGAGGCGGTACTACCACCACGCCCGAAGTACCCAGATTTCGAATGATGTCGATGGCCCCAAGCGTCTGGGCTTGAAACGCGAGGCGCGCAATCGTGTTAGTGCCTCGTGGAAAGCCCACCGAGGGATCATTCCGGGAGATTAACACCTGGAGCTTAAACCGATTACTGCCTCCGCCTCCGTTGGCCGGCGCTGTCACCACGGATCCTTCACGTCGATAGCTAATAGAGGCGATGGGAGAGATCAATGAATCCAACGTCAGAGTCACGGTAGAGTTATCCGTCATAAGATAGGGAGTCTGGGCCTCCAAAGTGAACGACACCGCCGATTCGTCTCCGAATCCCAACAATAAAATAGGAATCTCAACAGCCCCACCCGGCGCGGCCAAAGTTTCAGCCGGCATGCGCAGCACACGATCGACTCGGAGTCTAATCGTCTTGGAAACACCGCCCACTCCACTGACGGAATTGGTGGCGATGACCCGATAAATTCCTGCGTTGGTGGCTAGGGCGCTCACCAGTAGCCGCGGTGAATTAGTGGCCGACGAAATGCTCTGGTACTTCGCGGGCACCGAGCCGGAAGCGGGCTCGCTTTGCCGCTCCCAGCGGAAGACGGGGGCCGGGAATCCCGACACGGAGAGGTACGCGGAGAGATCCACCGTGGAATAGGCAGCCGCTGCGAGCGTCATGTCCACTCCGGCCGATAGTCCCGAAACCCAGGTACCCCCACCCTCCACGGGCCCGGGCTCTGTGCCCGGAAGGAAGATTTGAGCAACCGATGTCACCGAGACCTGGAACAGAGACACCTGCTCGCTACCCGTGAGCTCTGTGCCGCCGACGGAGGCCAACTGAACGACCCGAATCCGGTAACTCCCACTGAGTGCTGGACTCAGACTTGCTGTCCCCACCGAGAACGATGCCCGCCCACCGCCGCTGGAAACGTCCAGTTCGTAGGTCCCATCAATAGCCCACGCTGCGGGCAACGCAGGTGCCACTAAAGGGAATGACGCACTTGCATCCGTCCATCCCAACACATCGTCCCACCGCTGCAACTGGACTCGCCCGTGCAGGGCCCCAGTGAGTTGAATGTCCATCGATGCAGAGGAACCTGCCGGTCCAGCCAGATTGGTGCGGGAAAGCGCGACTGTAATAGGAAGTACCGGAGTGAAGCCCGTCGACAGGCTGATGCCCCGGGGGCGATCAACAAGCTGGCTGGAGCCCGTCAGAGGATTGCTCAACCGGACCGAGTAAGTTCCAATCTGGGAAAAACTGAAATTGGTGAGGCTCAACGTCGAGTTGGTGCCACGAGTTATCTTCACCCCGTCCTTCAGCCAATTGTAAACCAAACCAGGCCCATGGCTGGAAATCACCGACAACACGACATTGGTGGAACCAGCTGGGACCGGCCCTAAGTAAAAAGGAACCGCTGCATTTTCAGAAATGGCGGAGGAGACGCTGGGTGCCTGGAGTTCGGGATAAATTTCCAAAGCAACACGGTTAGTGATGGATTTTCCCAAGGAGTTGGACAGCACCACCAGGTATCCCCCGCTCTGGGACACTGTCAGTGGTCGGGAACTCACGGCGACCGCAGATCCCTGGATGGTTGCCGAAGCATTGGTGATGGGGATGTCCACCGAAAGCACCGCCTCGCCGCTGAGAGCAGTGTAGACCATCACCCGTGGAACCGGATCGCCCTTCGCCCGCACGCGAAAGGCCAACAGGCTACCGGCATTGTCAACACCCAGGAAAACTCCCGCCGCAGACTGGCCCAGTGTCGTGACCCCGGGCGGGACTCCCGCTGTCCAAGCCACTGGCTCGACCACCACCTCGGCCGGAATATCCGCCAACCGCACCGTGGCAGACTTCAGGTCACTTCCAAATGCATTGACCACCTCAAGGTCGATCCGAAAAGCCCCAGGTTCCGAATTGGGCACCACAACTGTCAGTTGAGAATTGGTCGCTCCAGGGATCAGGGATCCATTGCGGCGCCAGCGAAACTGCACCGGAGGCGCTCCATTTTGGAGACTTGCCCGCACACTGAGCGTACGACCTCGGTCGGTGTAGTCGCTGTTCGGATTGAAATCACGCACCCCCTCAGTTGAGTTCTCCTGAAAGATCAACGGTTCTAAAAGCGGTTTCTCACGAGAAACAAGCACCAGGTTGTGTTGCCCACCGGCCGCGATATCCACGACATTGGCCAAGCCTACAGGTACTGAAGTCTGCCCCGACCCATTGTAGCCCCAAGCCACCACCGTTCCGTCGTCACGCAGGGCCAATGAGTGGGCCCGACCCGCAGCAATCCGGGTCACGCGGTTGAGACCGACAGGAACCGTGGTACGGCCGTCCGCCGGATTTCCCCAGGCCACCACCGTTCCGTCCGCTCGCAAGGCCACGAGATGCGCGGCTCCCGCACGCAGCGACACCACGTTGCTCACGGAAGGCGGCACGTTGACGACTCCCGAGGCGTCCGATCCCCAGACGATGACTTGCCCCGTGGCCAGGAGCGCCGCGCTGAAAAACTCACCCGCTGCCACCTCCACGGCCCCCGTCACTCCCGAGGGGATGAATCGTTCCCCGAAAAGATTTTCCCCACCAAATGCCGAAACCGATCCGTCCGCCCGCAGCGCCACCGCATGGGTGGGACCTACCACCACAGAGACAAATCCACCGGACGCATCGACATCGGTGGCCGGCAGATCGGCGGTGATCCGGTCGCCAAAAAACGCCAGATCGCCAAGGAACTGATCCCTGAATCGCCCCGAAACCAATGGAGAAGGCGCATTGGTTGGCTTGCGGAGAACCGCTCCGAAAAGATATCCAAAGGCAACCCGGTTCATGCCCATTCGGCCAGAGGCATCCTGCAATGCCTCATTCCAGGCAGTCTGGTCGGTGTAGTCCAAGACTCCCACACCGTAACTAATGACCCCATTGCTGTTTCCAGTCAGCAATTCGGGCCCTCTCAAAATCAGTCGGCTCCCGACATAATTGGTACCACCCACGAGAATCCCGGGCCTGAGAGTCAGTCCACTGACCAACTCCCCGGCCGTCACCGCCTCGACATCGCTGGCCACGATCCCTGCTGGCAGTTCGGGAGGGCGGTTAAGCCCTAGCAGGTTCTCACCCCAAGCCACCAAGGATCGGTTGCGAGTTTGAGCCTCCATCACGAAGGTCCCAAACATTAAACAGGCACACAGCCCAAACTTCTGAATCCCATCACTCCAAAAGGATCGCATACGCCGATCCCATCGGAGGATTCACGTCGAAACTGAATCCGAGCACATCCCGCAAAAGACAGGCGCTGAACGGAACGACACGGTTCAGGTGTCTGCGAACCAGAACACAGCCCTTGCGGAAGAAGTTTCAGTGCGTGCAACCGATCCAACGCACTCGTTGATGTTTAGCAATAAACCAACACAAACGGTGTGAGCGGTGTGACGCGGTTGATAGAAATGATCCGGTTGATGTCGGAATCCTTGAGTTCACGACCCTTGGGCAACAGCAAATGCCCCCCAGCGTTGAACAAATCGCGTCCCAAAACCATGCCGGCCTTCAGTTCAATCAAGAGTAACTCCCGCTCACCCCGCGGGATTTGGGTCATCGGCAACGCCTTGGCCAAAAGGCGGACGGCCATCGGATCAAATTGCTTGTCCGAAAGACTCTCCAACTCGTTGAGGATTTGGGTCGTCGATCCATTGCGATGGCAGAAGTGAATCACCGGGGCGAGAATCCGAGCCAACTGGGGAATGGTCTCACCCTTGAGCCCATCGGGATATCCCGTGCCATCGAAGGCCTCGTGATGATGACGAACAATCTCCGCTGCGCTCGCCAACGCAGGAAAACTCTTGAGCACTCCCTCCGCAATCTCGGGGTGGTGGCGAATCAATGCCAACTCCTCGTCGGTGCATTTGGCCGTGTCCCGTAACCAACGTCGCACGATGCTGCGATCCACGCTGAGCATGCCGATATCATACAAGGCTGCCGCCCACAGCAGGCGGGGCAATTCGGTGGGCGGAAGCTCCATCAATTCACCAATGGTCCGGCAGATAGCTACTGCCCGAAGACTGGCATTACCCAAATTGGGATGAAACACACTCAGCATCTGGATGGACATCTCAATAGCCATGTCCACGGAAGCTCCTCCCGCAACCGGTGCAGATGGAGGTTCGCCGGGTAACGATGCAACGTTTCCTCCGTCCGGTGAGCCCCCGCCTCTCACGGCATCACTCAACTGCTGATTGAGCAACTGATTCCGGGCACGCAGGGCGTCAATCTCAGACCGCTGGACCGAATTTGCCAAGGCGTTGTCCACCGCCATGGCAACCTCGTCTCGCATCCACGGTTTGGTCAGGTAACGGAAGATCAATCCCGATCGCCGAGCCTCCATCACGCCGTTCATGTCGCGTCCGGAAGTGAGCAGGATACGGTTCATCCCAGGACGCAACTTGGCCAATTCCTGAAGCAATTTGATACTGTCGTTTCCAGCTATTTGATCATCGACGATCACCAGCGGGAAACTCTGCTGCTGTGCGTCGGCAAGCCCTTCACCGGGTGAGGCATGGAGACTCACCGAATGGGAGAGACTCTGGAGTTGGTCGCGGAGAATCGACCCAATCAAAGGGTCCTCGGCGATCAGAAGGATCCGAAATGTCGAATTGTCACTCATATTGGGAAAGGTGATGATCTATCAGGTCAACTCAGCGGGACTCTTGATCGAGATTGATGTTCGCATCAAAAAAGGTTCCGCCCTCAGCGACGGTAGTGACTGCTTTTAGCAGCGTTTCGATAGGGCTGGTCTTGGATATATAGCCCGCGATGCCTAAGTTAAGGCATTTAATGAGGAGATCGTTTTGAGCGAAGGCCGAGAGCAAGACGATACGGGTCTTGGGACTCAATTCTTGAATAGGGCTAATCAATTCAGCGCCAAGGCAGTCCTCGAGTCGCATATCTAAGAACAGAAGGTCATACTGCTCTAGCACCAAGGTCGGCTCCAACTCAGACCAGTGGCTGTAGCAAGCCACCTGAGTACCCGGAATGGCCGAGGCGACGGCCCCAGCAATGGCTTCGGCGAGTTGGGGATGGTCATCTAGGAAGGCAATTTTCATTATTTAAGAACTTTTTAGAATGTTTCAGCCCAGGACAGGCAACGACTTCACAGGAACCGTTAGTTCGATGAACATACCCTTCAAATCTCGTCGTTCGATACGGATTTGACCACGGGAACGGCGGGTGAAGGCAATCATGCTCTGGAGACCGAAACCTGCGGAATAGTTGGCGGGATCGAATCCGCACCCGTCATCCAAGACCCGCAAAAACAAGGATGGCGGCGATGAGATGCATTCAACTCTCATGCTAATGTTACGGGCACGTCCATGTCGGATAGCATTCCCTACCAACTCTTCCGCGAACCGGCAGGTACGGAACAGAACTTCCGGATGCAGGCTCAGACCATCATTGTTTGACGTCGTCAACTGGCAGCGGACATTGAATTGCTTCTCCATGTGCTTGCAAATGCTCTGGAGCTGCACCGACATCTCCTCGAAGGACTGCAGACGCTCAGTGCCCTCGACCAGCAGTCGCCGCAATTCCCTCCGCAAGTAATCCAACTGCTGGAGGATTGTGTCCCGAGTCCTCTTAAAACCATCCACATCATCGATACGGCTCGTGGCCACTTGGACTCCCAACAGGGTGAGATTCTGGATGATATGATCGTGCAACTCCTGCTGCACCAGAGTTCGGTGGAGGTTCAATCGTGCAATCGTACCTTGCGCCTCGGCTAGTTCCCTCATCTGACTCCGGCTCGCAGAAAACACCGTCCACATTAGGACCATTAAAAAACTGGTGATAAGAATCTGGAGAACATAGTAGGGGAGAGCTACCACCAGAGCCCGGACCGCACTCGCCTTGAGGAATGACTTCTTCAACAGTACGTTTATCTTAAATTCCCGATTGGGGAAATCTAGTAACCGCAAATAGCCGATCTTCCCGGATCCCAAAGGTTCATCTGGGATCAGGTCGTTCTCCAAGTTGTCCAACTCCAGCAGTCGTAGCCCTTCAATATGGCTTAGGGTATCAGCGGGGTCCTCAGCGCGCACTTCAAGCAACTGTTTTTTGGGTACCTTCTTCAACTCCACCACCCGCTCCATTCTAATAGAGGGTTCAGAGGAATCTTTGTTAGATAAATGAATGTTAACCATGTTGAGGCTTGCAGGCCGACCCGTATGGACAAGCAAACGCTTCAGATTAATGACCGCGAACAACACTCTAGACGGGCTGCCGGTTTCACCCTCCAAAAGATTCGGACCTGAAGTTACGAACACAAAATAGGCCCGCTCGGCATCATCATCGGAAGGACCATACCAAAAAATCTTTGATACACGGTTGGAACCCGTTCGCGCGGTTTCCAAAAGAGTCTCTTGAAACGCCGGGTCCTTGGAGATCGCCGCAAATACCGAGTCATCAATCGTAACCGCCAAGCTGGCGGGATCTACTTGTTGGACTCCATCGTGAAAACCCGCCAATCCAAGCGCCACGATTCCGGGGTATCGATCCAGCTCACGGATCAACTGAATTGTGGATTTTCGTGATTCCACCGTCGACGCGAGAGTTACCAACTCAAAGAGACGGGTCACTCGGCCGAAATGCTTCTCCATCACCTGCCGTCGATCGTCGAAGATTCGAGTCAGTTGGATACGGTCCGCCTTGCGGGCCCGCTGGAAGACCGGCCAGAAAATCAACACCGCGAGGACTAACATTCCCACAGTCAACTTGACATAGTTGTACCAGAACACTCTCCGGCGCACCGAACTATGGGCAATTCTGCCAATGTCGGTCAGAAGTGTATTAACGTCCTGCATGCTTTTGAATCGGTGGCACTCAACTTTCTCTCCGTCTCACATTCCGTCCCAGGACGAAAACAAATGGGGCTAAGAACCCTCCCTCTGCGGCAATCGCTTCTGAAGGGCCGGCACTGTGATCCTCAAAATCCGGGCTGCAGCCATCAAGTCCTGCTTGCAGTGATCGAGAACCCGCTGAATGTGATCGGACTCCACCTCGGCCAGCGATCGAAGCAGGTTCGAACCCGATGACTCCAATCCGATGCGCTCACCGTTACCGTTGGCTTGGGAATACCGCCCTGACGGCGGCCCCGAACGCTGAGGCGGCGCCAAAGGCAATTCACCGAGCGTAGAAACAGACTTTACCTCGCTTCCGTTCATCCGCGCCTGTGGCGACAACTTTCGGACAGGAGGTTTTTCTGAAAACTGGCTACGAAAGGCACTCAGACTGTCGAGATCCACGGGGCCATCACCGCTGGCAACAACACCTCGTTCAATCATGTTCTGCAGCTCCCGGATGTTCCCAGGCCAAGAGTGCTGTTTCAGCCAATCCATTGCCTCTTTCGTAAAACCCAGGATCGGTTTACTGTGCTTGCGACAGAATTCCTCGAGAAAATACTCAGCAAGAATTGGAACATCGGACAACCGGTCTCGAAGCGGTGGCATGTAGACCGGAACTACATTCAATCGAAAGAAAAGATCCTCCCGGAATTCCCCTCGTTCGACCGATTCCTCCAAATTGCGATTGGTGGTAGCAACAATCCGAACATCGACCGACAGCGTTTCGTTGCCGCCGACTCGCTCGTACTCCCGCTCTTGGATGACCCGCAACAGCTTGGATTGGACAGCCAGAGATACCTCGCTCACTTCGTCCAGAAGCAGCGTTCCCCCATTGGCCATGCCGAATCGTCCTTCACGACGAATAATGGCACCCGTGAAGGCGCCACGCTCGTGGCCAAAGAGTTCGCTCTCCACCAAAGATTCCGGAAGAGCCGCACAATTGAGCTTCACGAATGGACCGGCCGACCGAGGACTTTGTTGGTGCAGTGCCCGTGCCACCAATTCTTTGCCTGTGCCGCTTTCGCCCTGGATGAGCACCGTCGTCTGAGTGGGAGCGATCCGACGGATATACTCCCTCAAGTATTGGGTCGCGGGCGATCGTCCCAAAATTTGGACTCCTGCTTGGACACCGCTCACGGAGCTTCGATTGGAGGTTCGAGAGGGAATTGTAGGGGCCAACGGCGCCACCGGAGTCGCATGAAAAATGGTCGGCGCAGCGAGAAACTTGCGGGCCCGGTCGAAGAAGTCCCGCAGATCTCTCTCGGCAAATGGACGGACCACGATCTCGTGAGCCCCAGCACGGCGATGCTGCTGACTCAAATCGCTGCTCTCCTTGTCCAAAATGCTGACGATGTAGGGAGTCTCCATCCGGGCTGCCAACTCTCGAATGAGCGTGGTAGATAAACCGTCCGGAAGGGTTTCACCGACGAGGAGCAATTGGAATCGATCTGCCTCCAGGTACTCCCAGGCAGCCGATAAGGAATCGGCCTCCGCCACGGCGACTCCTCTAGGCCGGAGGACGCGGCCAACAGTCTGACGGATCAAGTCGGAGCGATCCACCACTAGAACCCGTTCAATGAGCTTCACGGCCCAATCCCCCCGGCTCTCAGTCCGTAGGTAGACCGAATCCGCTGCGGGCTCCGACTTGCGCTGCTGGGGACGAGATCGCCGGGTATCATTTGGTGACGGAGCATCCACTGTTCATTCTGCCGATCGAGTCGTACTGAACGCTGTATCAAGTCAAGCGTGGCCTGCAGAGCCGGACGCAGTCGATCCGGAAAAGGAACCGGTGAGGCCGCCTTGACGGCGGACTGAGTTCTGGCCAGTTCTCGGAGCAAATCACGGCGGCGGCGTGTAATCTCCACGATCGGCGGCTTGACTCCGGACTCTAGGGCGCGCCCCTCTTCCTCGGACAGGTCAGCCAGTTGGAGGCATACCTGATGATAGGCAGCCAACGTGGTCTCAAAGGCGGCAGACATGGTTGGTTTCAAGGCTGAGCTCCAGGGATCCGAGGGGACGGATCCTTCCGAGAGGCAGTCCTCAGCACCGAGATCCGCAGCGTAGCCATGTTCCGCAAGATTTGAACGGGAACGGCGTTGGCATTGGTGTTGGAACCGACAGACGGAGTGGTTGGTGCTTCCAGGATCTGCTGATACGTCTTGATAGCATCCTCAACTTGGCCCAAACGCTCTTCGCACAAACCCACTTGGTACTGGAACGCCTGCCGGGTTTGACCCTCAGCGTTTGACTTCGCCAATGCGCGGTAAAGCGACACAGAAGAAAGGTAATCGCCCTCCAAGTAGAACTGATTGGCCAACTCGTTTCCGACACGGAGTTTCCAAGGCATCCATCGCGTCAACCGATCGGGTGGTGCCAACTCGACCGCCTCCAACAAAAGCTGAAACTGCTCCAAAGCTGCGTCACGCTTCTTTTGCTGTTTCAAGGAGTGGGCCAAAAAATATCGAACCTCGGGAATGTAATCGGAGTCCGGGAAATCCTCGAGAAACCCCAGGGCCTGCCGCTCCAATATACCGTCAGCAGCCGATTCTCGCAGCGAGCGCAATTGCTTAATCCGAACGGTCTCGACCTCGAGTTCTTCCGATTTGGTTTGAAGCATACGCCCATAAAGCTCAGCAGCTTCGGCATGGCGCCCAAGATCGGCACAGGTGTCAGCGATAGCCGATTGCGCCATCATCACCAGACGCCGCGAGTAGGCGATATTCCGACCGTCAATCCTCGGTACCGACCTCAACACGAGGTAGAATTTCTCAATCGCCTCATCCTTCAAGTCAAGCCGTCGCAGCAGATACCCCTGTCGCAATAAGACTTCTGGCACCGCCGCGTCTCGGGAATACCGTTCGACGTATTCGGCCAACAGCTGCAGAGCCCGTTCCAGATGACCACCAGCCTGGTCCTTTTCAGCTGCTAACTCGCGTTGATGAGCCAACTCCAGAAGAGTGATTTTCCGGGTGTCCTCCTTGATACGTTCCGAGGCATCGGAATTCAGCACCGCTTCCACCGTCCGACTAAATTCCTCTAAATAGTTGGTCCGTGCCCCCAGCCCTCGCAGTTTTTGAAAGCGCGCTTCCGCCGCCTTGTTTTGATCCAACAAGTAATTGGTGTTGGTCTTAAACTGCAGATTTTCCGTGGGTAATGCCCCCAATCGGGGATCCAGTCCGTACTCTACGGCTACCGCTGGAGCCTTCGGATGGGCCACATCTCCGGCTGGAGTCTGGGAGTCCGCTAAAGCCACCACTCCGAAGAGCGTCGCCGCCAGAAATCGTTTAACGCAATTCATAGGTGGCCCTTCCTGTGCCCCGAGCCGGGGATTCCCCGGAAGACATACGCAACGGCAGGACAATATTTACGGGCACTCCTGAGGTGCCTGCCATACCCGCCGCACCATTAGTCAGATTCAGTTGGCTGAAAAAATACCGGAGCAACTGCCGCGATTTTTCTGGGTCGTTACCGACACCGGCCGGGACAGGATCTATGGGAGACGAAACGGAGGGGGGTATCTGGAGATAGCTCGATTCACTGGTGTCCGCCCGAACGGTGAAATTGGTCCGATGCATGGCTGAACTTGTCTTTAATTCAGACAAAAACTCCGCCGTGAACTGAGGTTCAGGAATATAGGTCTGCGGGAGCGGCGCCAATGGCGGGACGGGCGGCTTGGGTGGAATCTCCACTCGAATCTTTCCAAGATCTCGCTCAACGCGACTCAGGTATCCTGCTGGCTCAGCACCCTCCACTCGAAGGGCCAGAAGCACGAAGACGGACGAGAGAGCAACCGGAAGAGTAAGGACTTTCATGAAGGATGCCGTTGGATGGAGGAAAATCGGAGTCTTCATTGGGTACTTGAAGAATTGTTAGTTTCGTCATCCCGCAAGCCTGCATCGGCTGGAAGATCGTGCTGAGAGACCACCGCCCGGGTGACCATGTAATCCTCTTCTGAGAGAGGTTTGCGCCAGTCATCAACATCAAAATCATCCACCGATTGAACCCACTCCTGAAGTTGGATCAGGCGCATCTGGCGAGCCATCCGGTCACAATCCGGCATTCCCAAAAGAGTGTAATGCTCTTTCCAGTGCTTGAACAATGGGCTCGCCGGATTGGTGGTGATTAGGAACACGCCTTTATCGGAGGTGAGCCTCAAGGCTGTATCCATGGGGTGACGATGCCAAAACCGGCACACGTTAGCCGTTGCTAAGGCAGTGCCGCCATGCCAGATGGACGGTGAACGAGCCGACAACGCCGACCTAAGCACCGATGAAACCAAGTCATTCACCGACCAGCCATCTGTGTGGCATTGTTGAGCAACGAGCCGCCGAAGCTCTGTACCCAAACGAATCTTGAGCTCCTCGCCCTCGAGCGAAGCCGAACGTCGCGCTGCTTTACCTTTTCGGGGCTTCCGCTCGGAAGCCGCATCAGAGTCCTCCACCGTGGGAACATTGACTTCGGCAATCGTGGTTTCCCCAGCGGTCTCCTGCTCCAAAGTCGACACCTCCTCCAGCAGTCCGCGCATGCGGGTCCGCTCTCGGTCAATCACCTCGGTGCGCAAAGCCCTAAGCTGCTCCAAGGGGTTAATCTCTTCGGAAGGTGACGCCATGATTAGGAAACTGGTGTCCGTTCGAGGCCTTTGAGGGCCGTCGGATGGCCCGGTTGGATGGCCAGGACCGTTTGAAAAATCGAACGGGCTTCATTGAACTTTCTACTCTGCAAACTGGCCAAACCCAACCGAATGAGGTCATCAGGAAGCCAACCGTTGCTTCGCAGCGAGGCTGCGTAGCTCGTGCACGCCTGCTCGGGCGAGGATTCCAACTGCAAGTCCCCCTTCAAACGCCATCCGGCCGCATGTTCTGGATGCTCCGCCACCACCTGCTCCAATACGGCCAGCGCCTCGGATTCCCTCTGGCAATCACGATAAGCCATCGCCAATCGCACCTGGGTATCGGGCAATCCAGGGGCCAAACGGACGGCATGAGACAAGTCACGAGTGCAACCCAGTGCATCGCCGCTAAGATACCGAAGAGAACCGATCGAATCCCAGATCTCCGACCACTCTGGCCGAAGTGCCGCCAACGCCTCCAATCGACCCAATGCCTCCCGGATCTGCCCACGCGCCTGAAGTTCGCCGGCGCGGTCCAGCTCAGAACGGACATGCGAATCCACCTGAGCCATGGCCGCCGCCCGTTGCTGCTCTCGGGCTACAGACAAATTCTGCTTTAATTGAACATTGGCGGGTTGCAGCTCCGCGGCTGCTTCCAAGCTGGTCACAGCGTCATCCCAACGGCCCAGATGGAATGCGCAAATGCCCCGGGAAAGCAGCAGGCTGAAGTCGCCTGGATTCCGGTCGAGCAAGCGCTGAATTAACCAACGCCCCTCTTCATACCGTCCCTCTCTTAGAGAAAAATCAGCCTCCAAGCGGCGTGCTTCATCAAAGCTCGGATCCAGCGCAAAAACTCCTTCCAGTGCACTGACCGCACCCCGCTTGTCCCCGGATTCGAAAAGAACCAACGCCAACCAAGTCCCGATCGACGGGTCCCAGGGGTTAGACCGGAAGAGTTCCTCCAAATGCGGACGAGCCATCTTGGTCCACCGCTGTTCCAATAGGACCGAAACTAAAGAACGCCTCAAAGAGTCGTCCCGCGGACGAATTCGGAGCACCTCAGTCCAAGCCCAACAAGCCAGACTTGGATGGCCTGATTTGTAATCCGCATCCGCCTCGGCGAGCAGTGCAGACAGGTCATCCGCTCCGCCGCGGCGTCCCATGCGTTGACGAGCGACGCCCAGATTTTCACGCGCCACTTCCCCGCCGCCGTGCGCCACTTGGACCCGGGCAAACGTCTCTGCTGCAATGTTCCATTGCCCACCTTGAGCCAAACAAACCCCCAGAGCGGTCAGCACATCAGCATCCGCGTGACCAGCGTCAACAAGCCGCACGTAGAACTGTCCAGCTTCGGCGTAGAGTTGGTTGTCAAAGGCCACCCGGGCTCGCCAACGCAGTGCATCCGGCTGCTGGGGGTTGATGGTTAATACTTTCTCAGTTTCCGACTGAAATTCATCCATTCGCCCCATCTTCAGGCTAGCGATCGCCGAAAGAATTCGCCCCTCCAAGTATTCCGGCTGCTGATCTAGCAATTGCTGAAACCGCTGTTTGGCTTCCCAATGTTTTCCTTCATCCATGAGGAGACTTCCCAGAGTTCGTAGCACGAACAAGGAGTTGGGTTCCACCGTCACCGCCTGCTCCAAATCTTGGATTGCGCCCAAACGATCGCCGGAAGCCGCCTTAACCTCAGCTTGGTCGACCCAGCGCTTGGACTGAGCCCCCGTGGGTTCAGTGGCACCCGGCGGCACAGCGCCTGAGTCTTCAGCCAGCATTTGTCGACCCATTTCCTGAGGATTGGTAATCATGTCGTGAGAGCGCTGATTTTGGACGGATCCAAATTCTGCCCCCATAAAACGCAGCACCTTACATGCCAGTCGCCGGTGTAGTGATGGCACACTGAGTGCTGCGATATCTCGGGATGAACATCGCGCTCCATCAAGCAGCAGCGGCCATGACGGCCAACATGCAGTGGCATGATTTGGTGGCGCAAAACCTTTCCGGGCAGTCCTCTCCAGGATACCGCGCTCAGGTCGGTGGCTTTGAAGAGTTCCGCATACCCGGTTCCCCCAATCCCACGTCCTCCAACTCTCAAGCTGGCAGCGCCTATCCCATGTTGCGGGCTGGGCTGAATCGGAACCAAGGAACTCTTCAACCCACAGGCTCCTTGACCGACCTAGGCTTGGAGGGACCTGGTTTCTTCGCGGTTCAGGCTCCTGGCGGCGGGCGCGCCTTCACTCGAGATGGTCAGTTCCATGTCGACCGACAAGGAGCCCTCATGACGAAGGAAGGTTATCCGGTCCTCGGAGACACCGGCCCCGTTCGCGTCGATCCTCAAGCGGGAGTGGTTTCGTTTGGGCCACGTGGTGAAATTTCCCAAGGCGGAATCCCTCGGGGACAAGTTCAGTTGGTTGAAGTTTCGGACCCAACCCAACTCCAGCATCTCAGCGGGAGCTACTACCGTCTTCCCGCTAACTTGAAGACAACTCCCGCAACCGGAACCACCGTGCAAACAGGATTCTTGGAGGGAGCCAACACCTCTTCTGTCCAGGAAATGGGCAACATGCTCTTGGCTATGCGTCATTTCGAAGCCAACCAGCGCGCCTTACAGGTGGCCGATGAGCGGATGGGCCGATCCATCCAGGAACTCGGAACTCCGCCCCAGTAGCCCCTGATCTCACCGCAACCGACTTTCTGACACTCCCATGATCCGAGCCCTCTATAGTTCCGCTTCCGGCCTGCAAGCACAGCAGAACAACCTGGATGTGATCGCCAACAACTTGGCGAACGTGAACACCACCGGTTTCAAGAAGAGCAAGATCGAGTTCCAAGACCTTCTTTATCAGGCCACCCGTATGGCTGGCTCAGAACAAGGTGCGGGCAACGCTCTGCCTGCCGGTGTCGAAGTCGGACACGGAACACGAACCGTCGCCACGGCCCGTGTCTTTACCAACGGCGAAATGAGCCAGACCGGTGAAAAATTGGACTTGGCCATCATGGGTGATGGTTTCTTCGAGGTCTCATTGCCCGATGGAACCCGCGGCTACACCCGCGATGGTGGATTCAAGACCTCCTCAGCCGGCACCGTGGTCACCAGTGACGGATACCCCGTGACCGGGTTTCCGGCCGTCCCGTCCGGAACCACTGGAGTGACTATCGCCAACAATGGTCAGGTGACCATCGCTACCGCCGGTGGCACACAAACCAGCCGACTGCAGCTCACCCGCTTTCCCAACCCCTCGGGCCTGACCTCCATCGGCCGAAACGTCTACCGCGAAAGCGTCGCCTCTGGCGCGCCCGAGACTGGACAACCGGGCGAAAATGGGTTCGGCGAAGTAAACCAAGGGTACCTCGAGCTTTCGAACGTAAAAGTCGTCGAGGAAATGGTGAACATGATCATCGCCCAGCGGGCCTACGAGGTGAACACCAAGGCCATCTCCGCCGCGGACGAGATGATGCAGCAGAGCAACAACCTCAAGCGTTGATACCCATCACCATGCAACGAGCCCTCTTCCTAATCGGATGCCTGCTGAGCGCTGTGTCATTGGCCTTGGCGGCCGATAACGCCTCTATCAGTACTCAGCATCCAATGAGTGGGGAGGAAATGGCAGGACTGCTGGAGAACTCCCTGCGAAACCTTTGGAAGATCCAAGATGGCACGCTCACTGTGGAATTTGAGCGCAACCTACCCATAGTTTCCCTACCTCCCGGAGAACCCACCTTGCGGTGGACAACACAAATCCAGCAGCCGAACCGTCGCATTTATCCCCAGTTTGAAATCCGGGTCGATGGTCAGGTAGCCGCCTCCATAGCAATTCCCATTCGGGTCAAATGGGTCCGGGAAGTCTGGGTGACCGACAGCGCCCTACCGAGCCAGGTTGTCCTTTCGGCCAACTCTCTCCAAAAGCAGTCGCTCGATGTTTTAAGCCTCCCCGGGTCGGCATGGTCCGGTGATCCGATCGCTGATGATTGGATGACGTCCTCCCCGATTCCGGCCGGAGGAGTTCTTATGGAACGGTCCCTGCGCCGCAGACCCGCGATCCGTCGAGGTGACACCATCTCAGCTCGCCTCGAGGACGGGGCTCTTTCGGTCGAATTTCAGGCCATTGCCCTCGAGGATGGCTTCAAAGGTGGAACTCTGAAGCTTCGAAGTGCTCTGAAACCGGTGGAACTCAAAGGAAAGGTCATCAATGAAACGGTTGTCGTTGTGGTTCGTTAGTATCGTGCTCTGCACCGGTGGGCTACCGGCCGATTCTCTGTGGACGGAAACCTCGATCTCGCCCTTGGCCGATCGGAGAGCTTTGGCTGCGGGTGACTTGCTTTCGGTCATCGTTCAAGAAAACAACTCAGCCACCAAGAACCAGACCAAGAAGACCCAGAAGGAATCGAGCATTGACGCGAGCATTAACCAATTCCTCTTCAAGCCCGAGAACATGAAGTTCATGACCAAGGGCGGAATGTTTCCTGGGATGAACGCCTCCTCAAAAACCGACTTCAACGGAGGCGGGCAAGTTCAAAATTCGGACTCCATCAATTCGCGGTTCACAGTCCGCGTGGTGGATGCTCTGCCTAACGGCAACTTGCTGATCGAGGGACGTCGCTCCACTTCCTTCTCAGGAGAGGGGCAAACCATTGTGCTGCGCGGCACTGTCCGACGGGTCGATGTGACCGCGGAAAATACGATCCTGAGCCACCAATTGGCCGATCTCAACCTGCGCTTCGACGGATCTGGTTCGGTCAACGACAGCCAGAAGCGCGGTTGGTTCGGCAAGGTGTGGGACAAGGTCAACCCGATGTGATCGATGCCTAACCCCAAGCACTCTATTTTGAAAAATTTGATCCGACTCGGCACTCCTTGGGCCGTGGCTCTGTGGATGGCCTTCCTTCCCGTGTCCGCTCAACCTTACGGGGGCGTCCGCATTCGGGACATCGCATTTCTCCACGGAGCCCGAGGCAACCAACTCATGGGCTACGGTCTCGTTTCCGGTATCAACGGCGACGGCGACAAGAACCCGAACTACACTCAGCAGGCCATCGCCAACTTGATGCAGCGCTTCGGCCTAGTGGTGCCTCCCCCTCGGGTGACCTCGAAGAATGTAGCCGCCGTTATTGTCACCGCCGAAATCCCGCCCTTCTCAAAGTCGGGCTCGAAAATCGATGTGCTAATCAGCGCGATGGGTGATGCAAAGACCCTTCAAGGCGGAGTGCTGTTGCAGACCCCTCTCATTGGTTCTGACGGCAAAGTTTATGCCGTGGCTCAAGGGGCCATCAGCATTGGCGGATTCTCAGCCAGCGGTGGCGGCAGCTCGGTGACCAAGAATCACCCCACCAGCGGACAGATTATCGGAGGCGGCATGGTCGAGAAATTGATCCCGGTGACCCTGCTCCAGGAAAACACCATGCAACTGGTTCTCAACGATCCTGATTTCACGATGGCAGCTCGAACGGCTGAGGCCATCAATCGGAAGTTCCCGGATTCATCACGGGCCGTGGATGGAGGAACTCTCATGATCGAGTTGCCCGACCAGTACCAGTCCCTACCCATTGAATTCATCGCTCAAGTGCAGGCTATAGAAGTGACGATGGATGTCCCGGCCCGCGTCATCCTGAATGAGCGGACTGGAACCATCGTTGCCACTTCACGGGTCCGCGTGTCGAGTTGCGCGATTGCACACGGCAGTCTGATCGTGTCCATCGCCCAGTCCGGCACGGTTTCACAACCGAACCCACTAGCCCCCAACGGACAAACAGTCGTTGTTCCAAACACCGACGTGAACGTGACCGAGGCCAAAGGAGGACTCATCCCCTTCGCGGAAATGCCGACCGTAGAAAAGGTGGCTGCGGCTCTCAATTCTATTGGTGCCAGTCCGCGCGACATCGTTGCCATTTTCCAGTCGCTCAAGCAGGCGGGAGCACTGCAGGCAGAACTTCAGGTCCGATAATTTTTTAAAGACTATGACCACCACCCTCTTGAGCAATGTAGACCCGAATACATTGTCGCGACTTGCCAAGACGGGAACCCCACAGCACCGAGCCGAGCAAGTCGTCGGACAATTCGAGGGGATGTTGGTCCGGGAAATCCTCAAATCAGCCAAACCCCCGAGTATCCTGCCCGCCAAGAGTGGCGAGGCCAAATTGGTGGGTGAAGTCTATGGCGACATGGCTCACGACATGGTAGCCAACCAGATTAGCCAATCCGGGCAGTTGGGTATGAAAGCAGCCCTCTCCAGACAGTTGGCTCTCCAAATAGGGGCTGAATCGCACCCTGAAAAAGCACTTCAACCTCAGCTGCCGTGATCCTCGATCCACAGGATTGGCAAGATTCACTCGCTGCGGAGACTTTGTGCGCGGAGCGATTACTTAGCATCACCGATGAACAGCAAACACTCCTGGTTCAAAGGAAATTTGTCGAACTGACCAGCAATTTAGCCGCTCAGCAACAGGCCGTTGAGCAATTGTTTGTCCTGACCCGGCGCCGCACGGAATCCCAGCAACAACTCGCACAACAAAACCAGATCGCACCGCCGGGCCGACGCTTAGAAATCTATACCCGATTACCGGCGTTCAAGGTCGAAGAAATCGAGCGAATCGTTCTGCATTTACAGTCCGTGATGGATTCCTGTCAGAGGGCCTTCCGCCAAAACCAACTCCTTTTAGGTCGATCCATCGAGTTGGCCCAACAGGTGCTGCAACGGTCTGGTGTGGTTTCGACCGGCCGCACATACGGAGCCCGGGGCAAAGAGCGAGCCTTCGCCAGTGCAAACCCGGTCTCTCGATGGCAAGCGGTCGTATGAGCCAAAACCATGGGCGGACTCCTCAACACTCTCGAAATTGCGTCATCCTCGCTCTTGGCCTCACGGGCCGGGATCGAAACAGCGGGCGTCAATATTTCGAACGTCAACAACCCCGGCTACGCTCGCCAGCGGGTCATCGTCGAACCGCGGCGTGATCCCACGGGAGCCGGTACCGGGGTCGAGGTTGTTGGGGTCAAATCCCTGCGTGATTCAATTCTGGATGAGCAACTCATCCGAGAGTCGAGCAACAAGTCTTACCTCGAGAATTTCCAACGCACCCTGCAAATCGGCCAGGTGCTGTTGGGCCAGCAAATCGACCGGCAAAGCGCCACACCCGAGGCTGACAGTGCCGCCCGGAATCTTGGTGGTCAGATGGCCCTCGCCAGCGGTTTCTCAGAATTTTACAATGCGCTCCAGGCTGTCTCTGTGTCACCGACTTCGATACCGGATCGTCAGGTGCTCCTGCTCAAGGCCAGTCAGCTGACCGACAAGTTTAATTCGGTCGATAACCGCTTCACAACGCTCAGGTCGGATCTGGACATGGACCTGAACAATCGGATCAAGCAGGCCAACCAATTGATCGACCTCACCTCGCGTGCCGCCATGGACAACACCATGGTCGGCGGCACTGGAGGAGGCATTACCAAGGATACTTTACAGAAGCGTCTGGAGGAGTTAGGTGGCTACAGCTCGATACAAAACCAATTCGACGACCAGAACCGGATCACGGTGTCCATCAATGGTGTGGTGGTCATTAAAGACAACTTGGTCGTAGGCAATCTTGCGGGAGATCGGGATGCCGATGGTGGCATTCAGGTCTCGGTCAAAAACACCGATTCGAACAGTTCGGCTAAGCTCACCGGCCAAGGATCCATTCAAGGGTTAGTCGATGCCCGGGACACGGTCCTTCAAGATCTGCGTCAGAAAATCAACCTCATGGCCACCGAGCTAATTGAGGGGATAAACTCCGTGCACAAGCTCGGAGTCAGTCTGGATGGTTCCACCAATTTGGATTTTTTCACGGGAACCGACGCATCGAACATCGCCGTCAACAAGGATCTGATGGGTGATGCCCACAAAATCCAACTGAGTGCCAACACCGATGAAGGAGACAATACCGTCGCTGCCAACCTTCTGAAGTGGCTCGATGCCTCTCAGGATAGTCTCGGAAAAATGACCGTAGCCCAGCATTACAACGAAGCAGTGGCTACATACGGTCAGGAGTTGGCTAATATCAACAACCGCTTGGCCGACCAGGAAATCATTAGTCATACGCTGACGCAGCAGCGGGCAGGGGTCTCAGGTGTATCCCTCGACGAAGAAATGTCTTCCCTGATCCAGTACCAACGGGCTTATCAGTCGTCCGCCAAGCTCATCTCAACGGTCAACGAACTGTTCCAAACCATCCTCTCGATGTAGGTTTCGTATGGAAGGAACACCTCAACTATTTTGGTTACTGACCTCTCTCGGTGGTGGTGTTGGTTTTCTGGGTGTTGGGATCGCCGTTCGGTCGCTAATGGTTCACGGTTTCTTTGTCAACAGATCGACAACCCAAAAGCCCGATCCAAAAGATCCCCCTGCCCTCCCAATGCCCCCTTCTCCGGAACAGAGCCGACTGGAAGGGCGGAACCAGATCCTGGAAAGCAGCCATTGGGTTCTGCAGCAAGAATTGTTAGATCTGCGAGGGAAAATGGCCGAACAGGGCGCGCAGGTAGCTAGAGAAACCGCATTGCGCATGCACCTAGAAGTGGCGCTAGGCAAAGCCCATGAAGAGTGTGACCAGTTGCGGATTCAGCTCGAATCCGCCAAACAGAACCACACCGAGTTGAATCTTAAGAAGGCGCTGCTCGAAGCCGAGAATTCCGACCTGCGAGTCCATCTGGACAAAGCCATGCAAGTCCCGCTTCCTCCGCCTGTTCCCGCTCCATCCGCACCGCGACCGGTTGCTGTTCAAACCGAAAGAGCCCCTGACACAGCCATTCACCCTCCTCGCGCCTCCGCCTTACTGATGGTGGGTTCTCCCGGCGTGCTTTCTGCCATGGAAAGTTTCCCCACAGCAGAACCAACGGTAGTTCCGGTCCGCAGCAAGACTTGGAGCATCGAATTGCAGAACTTCCGCCGCAGGACAGCCGAAAAACCAGTCAAGCGCGGCAAAGCCTCACCCAATTCTAAGTCTCGATCAAAGTCCTGAGGCCGGGCTTTGACATCGGAGGCTGACCACTTGCAGTCTCCGATAATGTCGTTCGCATTCCGCTTCTTGGGCACAGGCACCTCCCAGGGGGTTCCCATCATCGGAAAAGAGTATCCAGAGGCCTTTCTAGCAAACCCCAGGAATCATCGCCTCCGCGCCTCGATTTACATCGAGACTCCGTCTGTTCGATTGGTCATCGACACCACTCCAGATTTCCGGACCCAAATGCTGCGCGAAAAACTCGGCTATTTGGATGCCGTGCTCATCACGCATGCCCATGCCGACCACATCATGGGAATGGACGACTGTCGCCGCGTCTGCGATCTCCGCGGAGGCCCGCTGCCGGTGTATGCCACAGAAGAAACCTTCCGATCTCTCCGCCGCGTGTACGACTACGCCTTTGGCGGCCATCCCATTCCCTTCAGTTATTTCCACCCGCAGCCCACGGTCATCGACGGTCCCTTCGAGATCGGGGACTTGCTCGTGACCCCTTTCCAACTACCCCACGGCCGCATCACCACTACGGGCCTGGTCTTCGAACAAAGAGGGGTCAAACGACTGGCCTATTTCAGCGACTGCAAGGAAGTAATACCCCCTGCCTTGGCCTTCGCCCAGGGGGTTCAGGTGGCAGTTCTCGACGCGCTACGGCCCGAACCTCACCCCACCCACATGTGTCTGGACGAGGCTCTCACTACAGCCCGGCGCATCGGGGCTAACATCACCTACCTGACCCACCTGACCCATCACTACGACCACGATCAGAACCAGTCGGAATTGCCTTCGAGTGTCTCGTTGGCCTGGGATGGACTGAGGGTTCGGCTCGACTGAGCATCATGGAATCTTCCCCAGCACCTTCAAAAAGGTTACCGAAAGAACAGATCCGTGCCGCACGGATGACATTGACTTACCGGATTGCTTGGTGGTTATCACGCATCGCCTCCCGTGGTATCTACCGCACTCAAGTCAAACACGTGGAGCATATCCCACTGGTCGGTCCGGTGATTTTGGCTTCCAACCATGCGAGTTTAGCGGACCCACCGCTGATTGGTGGCTCGGTTCCGCGGGCTGTTAATTTCCTAGCCCGGGACACCCTCTTCCAGATACCTATACTCGGCTGGTACATACGCAAATTGAACGCTGTTCCGGTCAACCGGGATGGAAGCGGGGGTGCGGGATTGAAAGCAATCTTGGACCGACTCAACCATGGCGCAGCCATCCTCCTGTTTCCCGAAGGTACCCGAACCCACGACGGTCATTTGAAGCCTGCGCGATCCGGCATCGGTCTCACAGTCATCAAATCAGGGGCACCTGTTGTCCCCATACGCTTGCACGGCACCTTTGAGGCTTGGGGGCGGCACCAACGGTTTCCAGGTCGGGGGCGTTTCCAAGTGGTGGTGGGTCAACCGCTCTACTTCGAATCGTTGCGGGCCGAGGCAAAAACCTGCGACAAAGATCGACTCAAGGCGATTTACCAAGAGGTCGCTGACACTATCATGGAGCGCATTGCTGAACTCTGATCCAGAAATAGAGGCCAATCGCCCACCGAAGGCCGAATAAAACACATCGGTCCTGACCCTCGCCGACACAAAACCAAGAAGGGTTCGATCCATCAAGGCTCAGGTGACCCATCACTGTCACCAGAGCCCGCTGTCCATTCCAGCCCGTCAGCCCTTCACCTGATCGAGGGCCCAATTGACCTCAGCATCCGGAACGCGCTGACCCCAAACTGCCTTGCCGATTCGCTCGGCCAAGACGAAGTGGATCTCACCGGCACTGACCTTCTTGTCGAGGCGCATCGCTGAAAACAACTTGTCGCGCTTATCTCCCGACAGCTTGATCGAAGTGGGCAACCCGAGGCGCTCGAACAAATTCTGGATGCGCTGAACATCGACCACCGGAAGCCCCGTCCGACGGGCCGACAAATGAGCCGCAGCCACCTGGCCAATACTAATCGCCTCACCGTGCAGGAATTTCCCGTAGCCGGAAGAGTTCTCGATTGCGTGGCCAATGGTGTGCCCGAAATTCAGCGCTGCCCGCAAGCCTGTCTCGGTCTCGTCTTGTGAAACGATCTCTGCCTTAATGGTGCAGCATCGGGCGATGATGGCCGACAATATCGGCGACTGCTTCTCGAGCAGCCCATCCAACTGTTTCTCCAACCGCTGGAACAGGGCGGCATCATAGATCACCCCGTACTTAACGATCTCAGCGATGCCGGAACGCAACTCCCGATCGGGAAGCGTGGACAGAGTGTCCAGGTCACAAAGGACCAGACGCGGCTGATGGAAGGCCCCCACCAGATTTTTGCCAGCCTTCAGGTTCACCCCAACCTTGCCACCAACAGAACTGTCGACTTGTGACAAGAGCGTAGTAGGCACTTGCACGAAAGCGATTCCACGCAAGTAGGTCGCCGCCACAAAACCGGCCAGATCACCTACGACTCCACCGCCAAGGGCCACCAGAAAGCTCTTCCGCTCAATTCGATGCGCGGCCAATTGATCGTAGCACTTCTGAACAGTGGATAGGCTCTTAGACGACTCACCGGCCTCGACCGTGATGAGAGTTGGGGTGAAGCCAGCCACCTTGAGAGACTTAATAGCCGCCTCTCCATAGTGCTTGCTCGCGTTGGTGTCGGTAATCACCGCGCACCTCGTCCCAATCTTGAGACGACGGCAACGCTCACCCAGCGTCGCAATGAGGCGGGACCCGACTTGAATCTCATAGGAACGGTTCCCCAGCGGAACCTGAACAGTTGGCATGGACGGTGATGGTGAACTAATCCGGGCCCCGAAGGCAAGGCGGTCGGCACTGCATTCGATGAGCGTAACCATTCCGAAGTAATAAAAACTGATCCACCACGTTCCGTGCAGGCCAGGCCAATGGTTCGAGAATTCACCCCGATGGGCACCAAGACACCTGAATTTCCCTTGGGTCGTTCCACAGCCTGCAGGATGCTGTCCGCCACATGTCTCGTTGGCTGTCCTCGTCGGGTGCCGCCGGTGCCGCAACGCTGCTCAGTCGGATTCTCGGGTTTGTTCGGGAATCGGCCTATGCTGCCTTCATGGGAACCGGGACGGTGGCTGACGCCTTCTTCCTGGCCTTCCAGATCCCCAATCTATTCCGCAGACTTCTTGGAGAAGGAGCTCTGTCCTCGGCATTCATCCCGGTCTTTAAGGAGACCGAGCGCAAGGAGGGCATAGCTGCGGCCTGGCGAGTGGGCTTGGCTTGCACTTGGGCCGTGTTCCTGGCCTGCACGGCCATTTGCGCGGTGCTTTTGGTCGGAGTGACTCTGCTCATCCAGTTCTCCAACGTCGACATCCACACCGAGCTGATGTTCCGGCTCATGCGATGGATGCTGCCTTATCTTCCCTTGGTCTGCGTGGCAGCCGGTTTCATCGGTATGCTCAACGCCCGCAACCACTTCTTCCTGCCCGCCCTCGGGGCCACCATGTTGAATGTAGCGATGCTGGCATCCGTTTGGTGGCTGGCCCCTCGCTTCGGTGCCAAATTGCACCAGCAGGTCTTCGCCCTGGCCATTGGGGTGGTGGTAGCTGGATTTGCCCAAGCGGCGTTCCAGGTACCTTCTTTGGTCTCGGAAGGGTTCCAATTCCGCTGGTTGAGCCCCTGGAAGGAACCCGCCGTCCGTGAAGTGGCCCGCCGAATGGGGCCCTCGGTGATTGGCGTCGCCGCTTTTCAGATTAACACGGTTCTGTGTCAAAGCTTCGCCTACACGCACGGCAGAGAAATCGTCTCATCGTACAATTATGCCGTGCGCTTGATGGAATTGCCCCAGGGAGTCGTGGGTATTTCCCTGGCAACGGTGCTCCTAACCGAACTCAGCACGCTCGCGGTGGAAAAGAAATTTCCCGAGTTCCGCAGCACCCTGACCGAGGGGCTGCAGCAACTCATCTTTCTGACCTTGTTGCCGCTCGTGCTCCTGTTGACCCTCTCCGAACCGATCGTACGGTTGCTCTTTGAGCGAGGTCAGTTTCAGGCCGCATCGACCACGCAAGTGACACTGCTGATGCTCTGCCTTAGCCCCAGCCTCATGGCGTTTTCCCTAAATAATGTGTTGGCCCGGGCTTTTTATGCCCTCGGAGACACCAAAACTCCGATGCGCATTAGCCTGGCGGCCATCGCTGCTAATTTTATCGCCGCCTTCGTCTCTATCAGCCTCATGCCGAAGGCGGGGCTGGCCATCGCCAACTCGACCAGTGCAACGATCCAGTGCTTCTTTCTCTTCTACGCCCTCAAGCGGAAGCAGCCAAAGTTTGACCTTCAAGCCCTGTTCGCTCCGGTGCTACGGATGAGCCTGGCCGGTTTGGTGGCCGCCGCCATAGCCCTGACATCTTTTTGGATTTGGAACCACTGGATCGGACAGGCAGGGCTTTCTGCCCGAATGGGAGCTACCTTTGTCCCTATTGCTCTGGCTTCAGCGGGGTATTTTTTAGCAGCGACACTCCTGAGTATTCGGGAGGCCTCCGACATCCTGGGAATTCTCCGTCGTCGTAGGAATCAAACCGATGCAAAGCCGGATCTGACGCAAACTTCCGGTTGATCCCACCCCAGAACGGGAGATAGATTTAGAACAGATTCACCCGTGACTTCCCATCCTGTCCCCGCCCGAATCCAAAGCCATGAATGGCCGAAGGAGCGGGGGCACCGGGAGTCCTTTTAACGTTCCAACGACATGAGCCAAATCATTCCTTCAGCGAGCGCCTCGGTTCTGACCCGGCGCGGTTTCCTCTCCACCTCCAGCACCGCCCTCGGCGGAGCCATGATCGGCAGCCTGGCCATCGAGCGCCTGGCGTTCGGTGCCGCCAGCGACGAGATCAAGATTGCACTCGTCGGTTGCGGCGGCCGTGGTTCCGGCGCCGCCAACCAGGCCCTCAATGTCCCGGGCGTCAAGCTCGTGGCCATGGCTGATGCCTTCCAGGATCGCCTGACCGGTGCCCTCAACAGCCTGAAGTCCTCCCAGGGTGCCAAGGTCGACGTGCCGGCCGACCGGCAGTTCGTCGGTCTCGATGGTTACAAGAAGGCCATCGCACTGGCCGACGTGGTCGTCCTGGCAACGCCCCCAGGATTTCGCCCTCAGCATTTCGAGGAGGCTGTTCGCCAAGGTAAAAACGTGTTCATGGAAAAACCAGTGGCCGTCGATGGTCCTGGTGTCCGCCGCGTTCTCGCGGCAGCCGAAGAAGCCAAGAAAAAGAACCTGAAGGTCGGCGTCGGCCTGCAGCGTCATCACCAACCTGGCTACCTGGAGACCATGAAGCGTCTGCACGACGGCGCTCTGGGCGACATCTACCTGGTCCGTGCCTACTGGAACGACGGTGGCGTCTGGGTCAACCCGCGCAAGGAAGGGCAAACAGAACTCGAGTACCAGATGCGCAATTGGTACTACTTCAATTGGCTGTGCGGCGACCACATCACCGAGCAGCACATCCACAACTTGGACGTCGCCAATTGGGTGAAGAACGCCTATCCGGTGAAGGCTCATGGCATGGGCGGTCGCCAAGTCCGCATCCAGAAAGAATACGGCGAAATCTTCGACCACCACGCCCTCGAATACACCTATGCCGATGGCACCACGCTTCTGAGCCAATGCCGTCATATCCGCGGCGCCGACAGCAACGTTTCAGAGCAGTGTGTCGGCTCCAAGGGCTCCTGCAATATCAGCGGGCACACCATCACCCCCTCCGGCGGCGGCAATGCTTGGCGGTACCGGGGCGAGAAGCAGGTCGATCCGTACCAGCAGGAACATGACGACCTGTTTGCCGCGATCCGCAAGAACACCGAGTACAACGAGGCGTTCAATGGCGCGAAGTCATCACTGACCTCGATCATGGGGCGGATGTCCACTTACACGGGCAAGACCATCACTTGGGAGCAGGCGCTCAATTCCAACGTAATCCTGGCCCCGAACGACTTCGAGAACCTTCGCTGGGACTCCGAGTGCAAGTCTAAGGCTGACGCCAACGGGTTCTATCCGGTGGCCGTACCGGGTGACGCAAAGTGGTTCAAGATGTTGGTCTGAACCGGAATAAAATCCGAAATCTTAGAAGCCTCTCTGAGGTACAAAATTTCAACAGCCCTTCGGAGCCACCGCGCCCGGAGGGTTGTTGTATTTAGGGGACCGTACACCAATACAAATCTGATCGGTTACAGAAGGATGACCGGAAGACCTTCGACAAGCCGAACCACGATGCATTGTCCCGCGGCGAAACGATTGACGAAACAACCGAAGCGCAAATGGGCTAGAAACCGGACGAATCGTCCGCGCTTCAGGCCGTCCTAATCTTCGGCTTGCGACCCCGCTTGAGGCCTTTGACCGGGACGTCCGAATCACTATCCTTCAATCCCAACCGAGCCAACTTGTTGTAGATGGTCTTCTCGGTGACATCCAGGATCCGGGCGGCAGCAGCCTTGTTGCCCTGACACAAAGCGAGAGTCTGTTGGACGGCCAACTTCTCTAAGGCCTCCATCGACATTCCTCCTACATAAGGGACTGCCAAACCGCCCTGATGAATTTGCGTTGGGTCACTCTGATGGAGAAGGCGAGGTGGCAAATCCGCCACACGAATTTCACCGCCCACGGAACTTAAGTAGGCCCAATCGAGAACGGACTCCAACTCACGGATATTTCCAGGCCAAGAATAATTCTTGAGGATACCTGAAGCAGCATTAGATATCTGTGGAATGATACCAGAACGCACCATCGATAGGCGCTGAAGGAAGATTGCGGAGAGCAGAGGCAAGTCGATGATGCGCTCCCTAAGCGAGGGTATTTCAACCGTCAGTGCACTGAGTCGATAAAAGAGGTCCTCACGAAATTCTTTCGCTTCTACTTTAGCTCGCAAATCGCTGCGACTGGTGGCCATCACGCGGACATTCACCGGCACAGAGGTGCCCGTGGCTTGACGGTGGATCCAGCGGTTCTGCAGGAGTTCCAAAAGCAATGCCTGCTGGGCCAGCGGGGTTTCCCCAACATCCAACAATATCAGAGTTCCGCCTTCGGCCATTTGGACTCGCCCGGACCGGCGGGTTTCTTCAAAGCTATCCGAACTAGACCCGGATGATTTACCAAACAACTCCTCCCCCAGAAGGTCTCCCGGTATCGAGGCACAATGGACCGAGATCAACGGACCGCGGGAACGAGCACTCACGTGATGCAGCATGCGGGCAAAGAGGCGTTTGCCGCAGCCCTCAGGCCCTGTGATCAACACATCAGCCTGTGTCGCCCCAAGAGCCGAAGCTGTTTCCCGCAAAATATGGGCCGAGGACGATTGACCGATCCATTGAGTATCGCGGAGCCCCGGGAACTCGCTGACGTGCTGAGTGAGGGACTGCCCGGTTCGCACCGCAGCAGATATAGTGGCCACGAATGCACCCACATCCAGAGGCTTTGTCACGTAATCGAAGGCGCCGGATCGGATCGCCGTCAACCCGTCAGTGGCCTCGCCACGCCCCGCCATGACTATCACCGGAACCTGAAAGAAGTGTTCACGGAAGTGCTTCAGGACGGACAGTCCACAGGTTCCGGGAATCATCAAATCGATCACGGCGCAGGCCGGAGGATTCTGACTCTGGGCGATCGCAGCCTCTCCGGTCTCAGCAAACTCCGTCTCAAAGCCAGCTTTTTTGAGGTGATAGGCAACAATCCTCTGGATGGAATCATCCGCCTCTACCAACAGAATACGATTGTTGCCCTTTGCAATACTCACATCTTTAATTTTCATCCTACGTGGCTAATGGTCAACCAAAAAAAAACGCCAACGCGATTTTTTATTATTTTAATAATTATTTTAGAATAGCATCAATTTTCCCCACCAAACACCCCCTGTTTTGCAAAAAATTCCCGGCTGAGTCGTTTCGGCCTGATCGCTCCCGGACATACTGGATGTCAAAGAAGCGAGACCGCCGAACGGTTGCAGAACACTACCTCGTCGGCTTGCTGTTCATCAGCCATCCGAGGAGCTCGAAAAAACAGGATCGTCCATTCGACGGTCCGTTGTATTTTTAAGCTATGCGATCCTCTTGAGACGGATTGACGATCCCTGTCCTCGGACTAACTTCGGCGGAATGACGCGTTCCTGTCTGTATGGGCTTGCAGTGGTCACAGCCATCCACTCCTCAACTGTGTCCGCCGCTGATTGGCCCCGCTTCCGTGGCGCCGATGGAACCGGCATCTCCGCAGAGAGTGGGTGGCTAGGCAATTGGCCAGGAGGTCAACCCCGCCCTGTTTGGAAGGCCACTGTCGGAGCCGGATTCTCATCCATGAGCCTCGTCGAAGGCAGACTCTTCACCTTGGGACACAATGGCCTGAAAGAGGGTGGCATCGACAGTGTTGTGGCGCTGGAAGCCAGCAGCGGCAAAGAGCTTTGGCGCCATAGCTATCCTGAGAAACTCGCGGATCACTATTACGAGGGAGGCACTTCTGGAACGCCCACGGTCGATGGTGGCCGGGTTTATACGCTTTCAAAAGCAGGCACCGCTCTTTGCCTCGAGGCCTCGTCGGGCAACGTTATCTGGTCCCGAAATCTGGCATCGGAACTCGGCTTAAAGGTTCCCGAATGGGGCTTCGCTGGGGCACCGCACATCGCCGGAGACAAGGTCGTGTACAATGCGGGCGATGCTGGAATGGCGCTGGATAAGGCTACCGGCAAGGAGGCGTGGACGAGCGGAAAAGGCTCGGCCGGCTATGGCACTCCAGTTCCCTTTTCCCTAGAAGGAAAGCCGGCTTTGGCCATTTTTGGCCTTCGCCATGTGATCGTTGTTGATCCGGTGAGCGGTCATGAATTCTGGCGTCACTCTTGGAAAACTCGCTACGACGTCAACGCTGCGGACCCCGTGGTAATCGGCGACACTATGATCCTCACGTCTGGCTATGGCACAGGAGCCTGCGGAATCCGATTCACCGGATCTGGAGCCAAGGAACTCTGGAAGAATCAGGCCCTCCGATCGCACATGCAGGCACCCATCGGGGTCCGAGGTCACATCTATGGCATTGATGGCGATGGCGGAGATGGCAATGCGCGACTCAAATGCCTCGAAGCCACGACCGGCAAGGTTGTATGGGAATCTCCGAAGGCTGAAACAGGTGTGCTGACCGCCGCTGACGACAAGCTGATCTGGGTCACGGGCAACGGCGAATTGATCATCGTCAAGGCCGACCCCACGGGCTACCATGAGGTGGTTCGTGCCCAAGTTGCGCGAGGCAAAGTCTGGTCGACACCCGTGCTCCTCAATGGACGCTTGTACATCCGAAACTGGAAGGGTGAACTCCTTTGTCTCGATGTGAAGGGTACCGGAGGAGTCTCCTAGACATGGCGGGCCATCCCGTGGCTTCAGAATTGGATTTCAAATACCGGGACGGTGGCCTTCATTTTCCCAAACTCGGACTATGGATGGATCCCCATCATCCGGTCCGGACGGGCGAGTGGGTTGTCGTCAGCCATGCCCACGCAGATCACACGGCTCGCCATTCCGCGGTCCTCTTCACCGAGCCTACGCGCCGACTAATGCGATCACGGGTTTCCGGAATCCGAACGGAGCGGGTGCTCGAATTCAACGAGTGCCTCCATCACGCTGATCTAGAGTCATCGACGACTCAGACGCCGTTCGGCCTGAGCCTGCATCCGGCGGGGCACGTCTTGGGCAGTGCCATGGCCCGACTGGAGGTCAATGGGGATTCCCTGCTCTACACCGGAGATTTTAAACTCCGGGAGGGTCGGAGCTCCGAACGTTGCGAGCCGGTGCATGCCCGTACTTTGGTCATGGAAACCACCTATGGGCGTCCACGGTACATCTTTCCGCCGACGGAGGAGGTGCTGGCGTCAGTACTCCACTTCTGCAGAACCTCGCTTGATGCCGGAATCACCCCGGTGCTGATCAGCTACTCTTTGGGTAAGGCACAAGAGATTCTGATTTCGCTTCTCAAAGCCAACCTTCCCATTCAACTGCACGCCAGCTCAGCCCGACTGACTGAAATATATGCAGACCTAGGATACCAGTTTCCCCGCTGGACGCTGCTAGATCCTGAGACTGCACGCGGCCACGTTATTATCACGCCGACTGCTCGACCTCTGCTCTCAGCCCAACCCAGTATTGGTCCCCTCCGAATCGCATCGCTCAGTGGTTGGGCATTGGACCGCCGTTGGCTATCGACGGACGAAAACCACCCACGGTTCGCTCTCAGCGATCATGCTGACTTCCCGGACCTCCTGCGATTCGTGAATGAAGTGCGACCGCAGCGGGTATTCACACTCCACGGCTTCGCTGCCGATTTTGCCCGACACTTACGTCGCCAAGGGATGGAAGCCTACGCGCTCAGCGAAGATGACCAATTAGAACTCTCGTTCTGATTCACTCCTGAATACTCAACCCGATAGCGGAGGGTCGGAAGCTCAGAATCAAAGATCCCGAATTGGACAGTATCTCCGGGCTAGTTGACTCTCGCTAGTCTGTCCTTAGTAATTTGTTAGCTTCCTGCCATTGCTGGCGTTCGAGAGGAAGTCGACACCGTGAAGTCAGGAGAGGAATAACTACTCTCAGAACACCACTTCTTTGATAAGATTCTCTCTCTAGGCAACGGGATTAATAAAATAATCGTCGCCGTACACATGTCGGCAGGGGCGGACCGCTCGGAGATCGGTCCCTACCTCGGAGCAGGGTCGGACTCGGAGGCTCATCGGGCTGCATGCCGGAGCCCTGCTGCAAACTCGGCCTCACCCACGCGTTTCCGAGGTAGGGCGATTTCTCCGAAAGCGCCGCGTCGGTGGGGACGGACCGCTCGGAGATCGGTCCCTACCTAAGAGCAGGATCGGCACACGCGGACCGCTCGGAGATCGGTCCCTACCCAAGAGCCTGGTCGGCACACGCGGACCGCTCGGAGATCGGTCCCTACCTAAGAGCAGGGTCGGCACACACGGACCGCTCGGAGATCGGTCCCTACCTAGGATCGGACTCGGAGGCTCATCGGGCTACATCGCAGGTTCCTGCTGCAAACTGGGCGTTCTTGGCGCTTGGATCAGGCGGTGGGGTTCTGACCGTTACTCAGGGGAGAGCTCGACTGGAATCTTCGGACGAACCCTGCCCAGAAGACGGCACGGTCGTTTGATTTTAATAAGACTTATTTAAGATACTGCGCTAGACCCGAGTAAAGGGTCAGTCGCGTGCGGCGCCCGACTTCACTTGGAGTTCATACTCCGGCGACATGGTACTGTTGATATGATTGTCCAGCACCCCAGGATAGGTGAACTGGAATTTGTATCGGTACCGCAAGATAGAACGATCTGTCGGCAGCGGCAGCAATGCCTCAAATCGGTTGTCCGTGTTAGGAACGGGCTGCATGGGATACAAGTTTAATCCCATCATGACCCAGGCCTTCACGTTCTCGGGTTGCACCCCACGACGATGCGTCCGGAATGTGGTCTCGAACAAATAGTTGGCTTCGGGTGACGGCGCGGCCGAGCGCGAGGTCAGATTGGTGTTTTGGGAACTAGCGCAACCCAGACCTAGCGCAGCCAAAAGGCCCCAAACAACAGGCGATGCAGACTTCATCGATGCGGTAAATGGCACACCATCGCGAGGATTGGCAAGGGATGAGTCAAGGAGTCGATCAAAAGACCCGTTGTTTCCAATGGGTTTTACTCTGGCAGAACACGGTCCTCGGGGAGCACCTTAAAAAAAACGCCTCTGAAAATTTGAGAATTCACCACGGCTCTTGTCCTCCCAATTCCCCAGCCAAAAGGCGCACTTTACGATCCATTCCCCAACGGTAACCGCTCAATTCACCGGATTCTCGAATGACGCGGTGGCAGGGAACCAGAAGAGCCACCCGATTGGCACCGCAAGCAACTCCCACCGCTCGAGCTGCTCCTGGAGCGCCGATTGCCATGGCCAATCGACCGTATGAAGTCAGTGAGCCGCGGGGAACCTCAAGGAGCGCCCGCCAAACCGCTCGCTGGAAGGGTGTTCCACTCACCGACACTGAAACCCTCCTTACAGAATTTTTTACGCCCTCGACCCTACGGCCCACATAATGGTCCACCCATTTTTGGGCACCTACGTCATTGCTGGGTATCCATTGATCTAGCCACGGTCCACGGCGAGAATCCAACGACGGATCTTCAAATTCCCACTGAAACACCGAACCCCGACTCCAGACCAAACAACTCATTCCCCAAGGGGTCTGAGCCCGACCGCGACAACAGTCCTGAGGCAAGACCTCCGGCAGCTCCGTGATTCGGTCCACCGCATCGGAACCGGAATCGCAGTCCGAAATCGACGGGATCACCAACCGTTCCCTAAGTCGTTTTACATCCCACCCCGGCAAACAATGGGAACTACCTCCAACCACCCCTCTATCAGGGATCATTGAGCGGTCTTCGTACCCTTCGCCTTCGGTAATTTCTTAAGGTAGGTGGCCGAGTCCTTCTTAAAATCTTTAAGGCAGCTCTTGCAGCAGAGTTTGATGGTCTGACCGTTATGGACAAACTCGTAGGCTTCCATACCGGATCCTTCAAACTTCTCGTCGGTTACCAAACACTTGTCCAACGGATAGGCCTTGGCTTTGGGTTTGTCTTCAGCGCGCAGGCTGACCATAGAACAGGCGGCGACAATCAGGGCAAGAATAGCAGTGGTTTTCATGTTTTCTGTGCAGCACTTAATTCGTTACTGGGCATAGCTTCGATCGGAAGTGCCTTGGAGGCAAGCGGTCAAGAGTGCTGCCCTTGACCCGCCACAACGATTCAACTCCGCCGTATGTCACCTGTGGCCTTGGACGCCGCGGATTTCGAGGTTAGTCTGCAGTCCCGCAGTCGATGCGCACCGTTACGCCATCCTACTTCCGGACCGCCTCTGTTCTTCAGAGAAAGAAGTTCCATGCCTTCACCCTCATCGAGCTGCTGGTGGTCATCGGCATTATCGCCCTCTTAGCGGCCATGCTGCTACCGGCGCTGGGCAAGGCCCGCTATCGAGCTTCACAAGTCAATGAAATGTCCGGGTCTCGTCAGTTGCTCATTGCTTGGAGCCTCTACGCTGAGGACAACTCCGACTCGGTGCTTCCCGGCTACCGCTATGGGCTGAACGCCACCGACTTTCAGGGACACCCGGTCAATCATCCCATCAACGCTCGATACCCGTGGCGGATCGCCCCCTACCTGGGGAAAAGTTTTGATGTAATGTACCTGAATGAAAACCGACGCACTTTAGAAACCTTCCGTCGCATGGAAGACCCCGACCTCGGAGTCTACGCCGCTTCGGTGTTTCCCTCTCAGGGCATTAATTCCGTCTTTGTCGGCGGAGATGACGTCGAACTGCCGCCCACGGAGCGGGCCTTTGATCGGTTCGGGCGATTTTGTGTTCTCAAGACCGCCGAGGTAGCCCGTCCGTCGGAACTCCTCGTTTTCACCTCCGCCCGCGGCCCCTTCGAGGGCCGAATCGTGCCTGGATATTACGTCGTGAAACCACCCTACCTGAATGCGCGTCGCTGGGCCGTGGATTGGAATTCGGACGACGGCCCTGAGGCGTGGGGTTATGTGCACCCGCGCTACAACCTGCGATCGGTGAGCGGGATGGTGGATGGGCATGTCGAAAACCTAGATCGTCGCCGTATTCAGGACATGCGCCATTGGGCGAATCCGGCAGACCGAGCCGATTGGACCCTTCGCGCGCTCCAAGGACTGTGATCCCAAGACCGCAAGCTGTCCTACGGCCCCCTCCACCGCACGCCCGACTCGAACGATCTTCGGGCGTGATTCAAGACCCCCAACCCCGGTACCTTTTCAACATCGATGAGTATTCTCGACACCATTGTCGCGCAGAAGCGTGTAGAAGTGGACTTGCTGCCTCCGGGACCGGTGGCCGCCTCGCAGCTTCGACAGGCCATCCAACAGCGCGGCTCGGGGATCCGAGACTTCACGGCGGCTCTGGCCACCCCACGTCAGGGAGACATCGCTTTGATCGCAGAGGTTAAAAAGGCCTCGCCTAGCCTGGGAGTGATTTGCCCGAATTTTGATCCGGTCCGGATCGCTAAAGAATATGAGGCAGCTGGAGCGAGCTGTCTGTCGGTACTCACCGACGAGCAGTTCTTCCAAGGATCGCTCGAATATCTCAAGGCCATCCGAGAGGCCGTCGGACTGCCGCTGCTTCGCAAGGACTTCATTATCGATGAGCGGCAAATTCTTGAAGCCATTGAATGGGGAGCCGATGCGATCCTGCTCATTGTTTCCATCCTCTCGGATGATCAGTTGTCGCACTTCCACAGTCTGGCCGATGCAGCAGGACTCAGCGCTCTGGTCGAAGTTCATGACGAGACGGAACTCGAGCGAGCGCTGCGCTGCGGAGCCCGACTCGTAGGGGTAAACAATCGGGATCTCAAGACCTTCCAAGTGAATCTTGCGACCACGGAAACTCTAGCCAAGAAACTCTTCGCCGCCTCCGACTCCACTCGACGTCTTCTCGTGGGAGAAAGTGGAATTCACCAACGAGCGGATGTCGATCGCCTCCGGAATGCCGGCTGCCATGCCATCCTCGTCGGGGAATCGCTAATGAAGAGCGGCGACGTTTCGGCAAAAGTTGCCGAACTCATCGGTGTCTGAATACCTCAGCCAACCCTTTTCAGGGACTGCCGGAAGCCCCTCAGCGCAAAAAGTCTCCGACTCCCTTCGCAAAGGGAACCGATGGGATCTGGAAATCACGCTCAGCCGCCTCGGGGTTCCCAATATTGTCCTCTTCCAGCATGAGAATCTGATCCCGACTCAAGGGAGCCGGACGTCGGAGGACTCGCGGAAAAATCTGCTCCAAGACTGCGGTCGGGTACCAGGCTAGTGCCCGGGGTATTCTCACAATAATGCGGTGACGCCGGGTGACCCGCAGGAGGGTCCGCAAGACCTGCGGCAAATTGAGACGGTCGGGACCGCAAAGGTCGTAGGTCTGGTGGACGGCGGCTTTTGAATCAATCGCACGCGCAAACGCACGGGCCACGCAATCGACCGACACCGGTTGCAACAGGGACGTTCCCCGACCGATCACCGGCAACACCGGCGACCAGCGACTCATCCGGGCAAATAAGTTTACGAATCCATCACCGGGCCCGTAAATCAACGAAGGCCGAAACACCGTCCAGTCCAAACCAGAACTCCTCACCGCCTCCTCGGCAGCCCACTTGGTTTGATGGTACCGAGAAGCAGCCTCAGGCCGGGTCCCCAAGGCACTCATGTGGATCATCCGGCGCACGCCTGAAGTCAGTGCTGCTTCAAGAACCCGGCGTGTTCCCTCCAGATGGACCCGCTCAAAGGTCTGGTCGCCGATCTCGCCGATAATGCCGACGAGGTGAATGACGGCATCACACCCCTGCATGCCTTGGCGGAGATCGTTCGGACACAGCACCGAACCCCTCACCCACTCCATTGCACTATTCTGAGGCTCCAATGAGTGCGAGCGGTTTCCGCGGGCCATGCGCCGCACTGAATGCCCCTCACGCACCACCGCCTCGCAAACGGCTCGTCCAACAAATCCGGTGGCACCCGTAATCAAGACCCTCATGTGCTTCTACACTTACCTGCCGTCGCCGTGGCGTCCAATCGGGACTCCCGCTTTCCGGTCGTCAGGAGACAGGCGCAGTCCTCATCGACTCGAACAGGCCCTCCCAACTCCGTTGAAAGGGTAATCTCCAGAGCGTCGCCCACAGGATCGACCGGACATCCGCTCGCGAGATCTTAACGCGGCGGCGGGCATCCAGTACGCCCGGCTGCCGAAGCCGCCGAAGCGTTTGCACACCGATTAAGATCGGCCATGCACAGGCCAGTCGAACGCGACGCTGATCGGAGGGAATGCTGCGGACGTAATTCCATCCGGCTGCCAAATGCTCCTCAGCCTGATACAACCATTGATCATACACCGGGCGAAGTCGGTCTTCGAGCGCCGGATCCAGAAGATCCGCCGGCGTAAGCCCCTCCCGAGCCAACTCATCGCACGGCAAATAACACCTGCCTGCCTGAAGATCCTTCGGCAGGTCCCTCAAAATATTAATCAACTGAAGGCCCTTACCGAAGCGGATGCCATCGGCTTGAAATGCGGCATCATCCAGTGCAGCCGTAGGGAAAAGTTGGCTGCGGCAAATGCGGGTCCAGAATTCACCCACACAACCAGCCACTCGATAAGTGTAGTCATCCAGAGCCGCGGCATTGGACAGGGCTACGACACCCTCTCCCGGCCGAATCTCGCCAAAGCGGTCTAGGTCCAAAATCTGACCGCCCACAATCGTTTCCAAGACCGTGCGAATGCAGTCCTTCTGCCAGACTTTGGAATGATCCAGAATCGCCAAGGCCTCGGGGATGCGGTGCAACAGCGTGCGCTCAGCAGCAGTGACTTCTGGGCTTTTGGTATCGAAGTCAGCCCATTGCGGCGGTGCCGCCTGACCATCAAGAATGCGGTCTCGCAGCGATTCCAAAGCTCTTCGACGAACCGCCACCGGGACCGATGAGGCATCGGCCAACGTATCGGTGGCACGGGCCAACAAATACGCCAGACCGATAGGAGCGCGCACCCGTGAGGGAAGGATCCTCAAAGTCAGGTAGAACGAGCGGGACACATCCCTCAAGAGGGTCGTCAACAAAACTGAGGAACCAACGGCTCCGGACATCGTCAGGAAAGGCAAACAGACTCCATGAAGAATGACCAGTCATGGACGTGTCCTAATTTTGGTTGAGGCTCCGTGACTGCCACCGCTGCGACCCGTCACCCGAATCCATCCGACCCTCCGTTTGAGGATACCCGAAGGTTCGATGTGAAACTTCCATTGGCGCTCAGTGGTTCCGGGCTTGAAAACACGGCCGCGATCATCCCAGCGTGCCGACATGGCCCGCCTGAATCCCCAACCCGGACGAACGCCTGGTTCAGAGGATGAGGTGATCACTCAGGCCCTGCGCCGTTCATTGGCCGTCCTGATTCTTCTCTGTGTGGTGGCGGCAGCGGCTGTCTGGTGGCTACAACGCCGACCCGTCGCTGCAACGGCAGCGCTCTCCCCCATTCAGAGTCCGGTGGCCAACGATTCCGGTCGCGGCCCACGACCTCCATCTATCCGGTTCACGGACATCACCCGCGAGGCCGGCATCCGCTTCACCCACAGCAACGGAGCACGGGGCAGCAAACTCCTGCCCGAAACGCTGGGGGGCGGTGTGGCTTGTTTCGATCTGGATGGAGATGGCGATGCAGACCTCCTGTTCGTCAATGGAACGGAGTGGCCCGATGCGTCAACCCAAACAAACCACTCAACCACTGCGGCCTTGTATCGGAACGACACCTCGCCCGGTGGGCCCATTCGGTTCACCGACATCACCGCTGGATCGGGCTTGGACGTCCCGTTTTATGGCATGGGGGTGGCCTGCGGGGATCTGGATGGCGATTCCCGAACCGATGTGTTGCTGACCGGACTCGGTGGGGTGCGCCTATTCCGGAATTTGGGAGAGGGACATTTTGCAGACATCACGGCCCAAAGCGGCTTGCCCGCCTCGTCTTCCGGATGGTCCACGGCCGCGGCCTGGTTTGACCTCGATCGGGATGGCGACTTAGACCTCTTCGTCGGGCACTATGTCGAGTGGTCGCCCCAAATGGATCGAGAGGTGAACAACCAACTTGTGGGTGTGGGGCGCGCCTATGGGCGCCCCTGGCTCTTTCCCGGCACCTTCCCCGCCCTCTACCGGAATGACGGTCCTAGCGCACCGGGTGCCCTACCCTATTTCACTGAAATCTCTGCCCGAAGTGGTCTCCGCATCCGAAATCCAGCCACGGGGCTTCCCATGGCCAAGACCCTCGCCGTGGCTCCGATCGATCTAAATGACGACGGATGGATGGACCTCGTGGTGGCCAATGACACCGTCCAGAACTTCGTCTTCACCAATAGGCACGATGGTACCTTTCAAGAGGTGGGTGCCCAGAGCGGTGTGGCCTTCGACTCCTACGGGCAAACTCGTGGGGCCATGGGCATCGACGCGGCACGTTTTCGTCCTGACCGTGCGCTGGGGATCGCCATCGGCAATTTCGCCAATGAAATGAATGCCCTCTATGTGGCTCAACCGACGAAAGATACCCTGGTGTTCGCTGACGAGGCCATTACGGAAGGCCTCGGACCGGCGAGCCGATTGCTTCTCAAGTTTGGACTCTTCTTTTTCGACTATGACCTCGATGGACGGCTCGATGTCCTGACTACCAACGGACACATCGAAGATGACATCGAGAAGGTGCAGGCCAATGTCCGCTACAGGCAACCAGCCCAACTCTTCTGGAACGGCGGAGGCAATCAAACGTTCATCAGCGCCACGGCTGCCGAGGCGGGTGAAGACCTCTTCCAACCCATCGTAGGACGCGGATCGGCGTATGCAGATTTTGATCGGGATGGAGACCTCGATGTGGTAATGACCCAGATTCATGGACCTCCGCTGTTGCTCCGCAATGACCAAGCCCTGGGAAACCATTGGGTCCGGCTGCAATTAATCGGGCGAGACGGCAATCCTGAAGCCATCGGAGCCTGGATCCACCTGCGCACCGAGGATGGACGCCGAATCTCGCGTCAAGTCATGCCCACCAAGAGCTACCTCTCGCAGAGCGAACTGCCCATCAATATAGGCCTGGGACGCAGCAAGATTTCCGAGGCACGGATCCGATGGCCGGATGGCTACGAGGAATCCTTCACCGCACCGCTCCAGCAAACGACACTCCTCCGAAGGAAGTAATTCGGTTCCTCGCTTTTTCCAGTAAGTCAGAGACTCAGTCGAGTGATTTTTTCCTTCAAATCCCTTCAAGGATACTTCTCGGAGGCCAAGGCCTGCCTCGAACCGGAGAATCAGTTGCGGAGATACCGAGGGCCAGAGTTTTTGGACCAACCTGTCCAATAGACAAAAAACGGCGCGGAGTTATCCGCGCCGTTTTGTCTGAATCGAAATAAATCGACCGGATCAGGCGGATTTAGACGTCTCCGAAGCCGATTTCTTGTCAGCAGGCTGATCAGACGATTTGTTACGATAGTGCGAGGAGTAGTACTTGTTCTGGTAGTAGTGATAGCTGTAGTAGTACGAATCCTTGCCTTCGAAGTCGATGTTGTTGAGCACCAAACCCACCAAGTGGATGCCCGAATCTTGAATCCGCTGCACGGACCGCAACGCATGCTCGCGACGGATCTTATTGAACTTGGTGACGAACACCATGCCATCGGCCATAGCACCCACGATGAGGGGGTCGGAAACGGCAGAGACCGGCGGGCAGTCTAGAATCACCCGATCATAGCGCCGCGAAGCCTCCTCGAGGAACTGGACCATACGGGCGGATCCGATCAACTCGGATGGGTTCGGCGGCACCGCACCGCAGCAAATCACGTCGAGGTTAGGAATATCGGTGGTATGAACGAATTCGCTCATGTTGTCGGTGCGTCCCGCGAGATATGCGGAAAGACCCACCGGACTCTGCAGCTGAAAGGCTTTGTGAACGGACGGACGGCGGAGATCTGCGTCGACCAACAGTGTCTTGAGCCCAGTCTGAGAGGTGACGATCGCGAAGTTGGATGCCACCAAGGATTTGCCCTCGGAAGGGATCGTACTGCTGAAGGCCACGACCCGGAGTTTATCGGCATTCTTGGCCAGCGAAATGGCCGCACGCAGGGTCCGGAAACCTTCGGCCGGGCTGGAGGTTGGATGCAGGTGAGACTGAAGATCGCGCTCCACGACGCTGATCGACTTGATGTTGGGAATGTAGCCCAAGAACGGCAGGTGCAGGATATTCTCCACGTCCTCCTGGCTCTTGATGGAATCGTCGAGGAAGTTGAAGAACAGAGCCAAGCCCAGAGCCGCGGCAAGACCGCCTACGACACTGCCCAGAAAGATCAGGGGCTTATTTGGACTCACGGCCTTGAGCGGCGCGAAGGCTGGATCCTGAACCTTCATGTTTTGAAGAAGATCTTTGGCTCCGATATCGAAGTCTTTCGCCTTGGTCAAGATGGTCTGGTAAAAGCCCTCAACCCGCTTGAGCTGCTGCTCCATAATATCATAACTAATCTTAGCCTCATCGAGGGCGAACACTCGCTCCACCGACTCCGTGTATTTCCGCAGGGCCTCGACTTCCCGACTCTTCTCCAATTCGGCCATCTGAAAAATACCTTGAAGGGCTCGCTCAGATTCATCGCGTAGCTTCTGGGAATCGGCCTGCAACTGGGTTGCCGGCTGAATGACTCTGGGATGCCGCTCACGGTATTTGGTTCGGAGACCGGCGAGCTTGGAGCTGTTCTCGTTGACCTGTTTGCGCAAGAAGGCCACCTGCTCATCCTTGGCCAGAGGAGCAAAGTCGGTGATGTCTTTTCCAGCGGCCAACCACTCTTGGGCCTGCTGGGCTATCTGTTTCGCTACGTCGGCCGTTGAACGCAAGTTTTCGTAAGCGGTCTTAAGATCGCGCATCGTGGCGGCATCGATGTTTTGCGCATCTTTCAAGGAAACCATCCCCTTGTCCTTGCGGTACTTCTGGAGCCTGCCTTGGAGAGCCTCCAACTCGGCCTCCTTACCTGTGGCCTCCTGTTCCAAGATTTTGAGTCCCTGAAGCGCCTTGTTCTTCTTGTCATCCAAATTCTGCTGCAAGAAAACTTGGAGTATCGTATCTGCGATCCGTTGGGCCTGATCACCCTTGGGATGCGTCACTTGAACCTCCACCAACCGGCTCAGACGGATCGGAACAATCTTAATATCCTTGCTCACGGCCGTAACCTTGTCGACGGCCTTGGCGTATCGCTCATCCTCCGTTTCGAGCTTGAGCTTGTTCATCACCTCAATCATCAGGCTGCGACTTTCGAGATTTCGGTACTGCGTCGTCAGGTAATTCTGATCCGAATTGCCCAGAGCCAAGCTATTCAAGTTCAGCACGCCTTGGTTCTCCGGATCGATTTGAAGCCGAGCGATGGCTCGAAACATCGGAGTCGCCTGAAACGCGTACAGCACGCCAGCGATAATACAGACAGACCACGTCGCCACGATGAGCCAACGACGCTCAAGGATGACATGCCAATACTGCCTTAGATTGATGGACGGATCTCCTCCGCTCATCGAGTTTCCCTGCTGGGATTGAAATTGCTCCTCCATGGTAAATTAAATAAACAAATTAAAGGATGCTCTCTCGAACCTCTAGCGTGTCATCTGGTTCGATCAAAACCCGCTCACCCGTGGCGTAGGCCTTGTCCAACTGTTTCTTGGAATAGGTGGTCACCTGCCCTTTGCGCCGGAGGATAATCTTGTCTTTGTCGGCCCGCGGGCTGAATCCCCCACCCAGCGCGATAGCATCCATAATGTCAATCGGGCGCTCAGCAGGGATCTCTTTACGCCCCTGCATAACGAAGCTGCCCGTGATGTTGATGTAGTGCTTCACGTACTCGGAGACCTCTACCGAAATGGCCGGCTTGATGATATAGTCTTTGTCCAGCATCGTGTAGAGAATCTGTCGCACCTCGGCCACGGTCTTGTTGGTCACGATTACCGGATCGAGGAGCCAGTAGGTGATCTTCCCATCCGTGGGTACCCGGAGGTTCTGCTTCATGTCCAATTCTTCAGCGACATTGATCACCAGAACATCTCCAGGGAGAATTGGGCGAACAGAATCTTGGGCCAAGGCCATTCCCCCAGCCAAAAGACAAGATAAACACAGGTTAAAATGCCATTTCATAATCAATATCCAATCTGCACTCCCACCATCACTCGGTGGGCATCGTAAGTGGGTAAAAACACATCCTTCAACCCGGCATCTGCATAATCGACGGAATAGTTGTCGTAGGAGTAGTTGAGGCCAAACTGCAGCCAGCGCCGCGGCCTGTAGGAAATACCACCGGAGAGCGACATCATGGAGTCGTCTCGCTTGTAGTCGACGGTGCGCAAACTCAGCGACCTCAAGGTGGTGCCGGCAATCGGCTCGTAGGCAGCCCCGAAGCCCGTCAGGCTATCAAAGGAGCCACCTTGGTACGACACCCCCGCCGTTGCCAACCAAGAACCGGTAGTACCCAGCGCCTGTTGGACATTGAACGTCGTCGTAGCGTAGGTGACGCCTTGACGCGCAATCTGGGCAGCGTTGTCAGTGCGCCGAATAAATGCCAATGAGAACTTAGTCGTCTCGCGAAACGCATAGCTCACCGAAATGTTCGCGGCCGGGATGGAGAAAGACGCACCCGGGATGTCGGGAAATTCGCGAATCTCGTAGCCGCCGCCAATCGAGCCCTCTAACCGCTCCGTGAACTGGCCGCGGACTCCGACGAAGCCGCCGT
>CAINWP010000246.1 GCA_903854475.1 uncultured Verrucomicrobiota bacterium | reverse complement strand
GTATACAGGGCCGAACCGGCGCCGGCGGTGTATTTGCCATGCCAGTCTACTTGGCGCACGTTCTGGGCGATGGGGTGGTAAAGCTGATTGTCGGCGATGGATTCCATGCGGGCCGCCGACCAACCGTTGACCGCCTCGTAGCATCGGTTCGGAATGGGCATGTACCATGCGGCATTGCCATTGGCCGTGGAGCCAAACACGTAGCCTTCTTCGGACAATCCCAAGCCCCAGGTGTTGTTGTTGCTGGAGCGAACGAACTCGAGGGCTGATCCGTCGGGCCGAAAGCGGAAAACACCCATGCCAAATTTGACGCGCTTGCCGCCCACCTCGCCGTCGAACCCGCTGTAGCCGACCACGCCCCAGACCCAGTTGTCGTGCCCGTAGCGAATGTTGCTCGCCGTGGCATGGGTGTCGCCCATGTTCCACCCCTTGAAGAGCACCGTGCGTTCGTCGGCTTGATCGTCGCCGTTGGTGTCGCGCAAGAAGAGCGTCTGGCCGCCCTCGATGACGATCAGTCCGCCGTTGGCGTGGCAGAGGCCTGTGGGGATGGAGAGCTTGTCGGCGAAAATGGTGAACTTGTCGGCCTTGCCATCGCCGTCGGTGTCCTCGCAGATTTTAATCCGGTCGCGGCCTTCGCCGGGTTTCTGTAATTCATTCGGATAATCGACCGTCTCGGCAATCCACAGCCGTCCGCGCCCGTCGAACGCCATGCTAATGGGTTTCAGGAGGAGGGGCTCGGCCGCCCATAGTTCCGCTTGGAAACCCGAACGCAGAACGATTCGTTCGGCGGATTTGGCCGGTGCCAAGGGTTCCTGCATCCGGGTGATTTTTTCACCCTCGATGCCCCAGCGCTGACCCGCCAGGTAGTTGGGCATCGGGTGCGGGGTCTGTTGGTAGGGCAGAGGGGGTAAGTCGCTCTTGGGACGCAGTTCTTCAATCGCGGCAGCCAGAGGTGCGGCGGCGACCAAGAAGGGCAGCAGTTGACGCAGGGGATTCATGCAGTGTCTGGGTTGGGAATAGTCGATCCAGGAGCCGAGGGGAATTCAAACTCCGGCTCACGCCAAAAGCTTGTGCAGCAGCTGTCCATGGATGTCGGTGAGCCGGAAGTCGCGGCCTTGGAATCGAAACGTCAGGCGTTGGTGATCCAATCCGAGCAGGTGGAGCAGAGTGGCGTGAATGTCATGCACATGGGCGCGGTCGACCACGGGGTTAAAACCCAGTTCATCGGTCTCGCCCAGGACTTGCCCGGCCCGGATGCCCGCGCCGGCGAACCACATGGTGAAGGCATCGATGTGGTGGTTGCGTCCGGTCTTCTCGCGGGTTTCGCCCATGGGGGTACGACCAAATTCGCCGCCCCAAACGACCAGCACATCCTCGAGCAGGCCGCGGGATTTTAGGTCTTTAACCAAGGCTGCGCAGCCTTGGTCCACCTGATGGGCCACCTTCTCGAGATCGTTCTCGAGGGTTTCGCCGGGGCCGCCGTGGGAATCCCAGTTGGTGTGGTAGAGTTGCACGAACCGCACGCCGCGTTCGACGAGTCGGCGGGCCAACAGGCAGTTGCGGGCGAAGCTGGGGGTGTCGCGGGTGCAGCCATACAGCGCCAGTGTGGCATCGGTCTCGCCCTGAAGGTTGGTCAGTTCGGGCGCGCTGGATTGCATCCGATAGGCCATCTCATAGCTGGCGATGCGGGTGGCAATCTCCGGGTCTCCGGTTTCGGAGGCTCGGCGCAAATTCAAGTCGCTCAGAGCGTCGAGGGTTCGGCGCTGCGATTCGGTGCTAATGCCTTCGGGCCGGCCCAGGTTTAGGATCGGATCGCCCGAGCCCCGCAGCGGAACCCCTTGGTGGCTGGTGGGTAAGAATCCGCTGGACCAATTGACGGCCCCGCCTCGCGGCCCGCGCGGCCCGCTTTGAAGCACGACAAATCCAGGAAGGTCGCGCGATTCGCTGCCGATTCCGTAGGTCACCCACGATCCCATGCTCGGCCGGCCGAACTGCCCGCTGCCGGTGTTCATGAAGAGCTTGGCCGGAGCGTGGTTGAAGAGGTTGGTGGCGCAGGACTTTACCAGGGCGATGTCGTCGACGATGCCTGCGGTGTGCGGCAGCAAATCACTGACGCTAGCTCCGGATTGTCCGTACTGGCGGAAGGTGCGCTTGGAGCCCAGGAGGGTGGACTTGTTCTTGAAGGACGAGTCCATGAAGGCGAAGCGCTTGCCTTCCAGAAACGAGTTGGGAATGGGTTGACCG
>CAINWP010000245.1 GCA_903854475.1 uncultured Verrucomicrobiota bacterium | reverse complement strand
TCACTTCGGTGGTGATCTTGCTGTCCAAGGCAACATCTGCTGACTTCCGGTCAGTCACTTCTGTGGTGATTTGGCTGCCCAAGGCAGCATCCGCTACTTTCAGACCATTCACTTCGGTGGTGAATTTGCCGTCCAAGTCAGCATCTGCTGACTTCCGGTCAGTCACTTCTGTGGTGATTTGGCTGCCCAAGGCAGCATCCGCTACTTTCAGACCATTCACTTCGGTGGTGAGTTTGACATCCAAGGCAACATCAGCTGCTGTTCGAGCCTGAGTCTCGGAATCAATAATTCCGCCTTTTCCAGCAATTTCATTCAGGGCATTTCGTTCCCATGATCCATTCAAGACTTCACCAATGACATTGGCTTTGAACTCCTCAGTGACTGGAGCATATTCATTAAACATATTCTGCACATTTTGGGCGTAGCTAATTAATTTAGACACGTCCTCGGGCGCATTATTGTACCCTTCCTGTGCGGCTTTGACACTTTTTTGTGAGGCATCGATGAAACCATCACTATCCTTGTCGCCATCACGTTGGCCGGAGGCGATCTGTCCCCTTATATTAGAGACAATTGATTCCAGATTCGCTTCGCCTTTGATTCCAGAATTGTACTGCTGGACAGCACCACTTATGGCCTTATAGCTGGGTTCGTTCTGAGCTCTTTCAGTTGCGCGAACCACTACACCCTTATTCTGGTCCAGAATGAGAGGACGCTGCCCCCCTTCGGCGATGATCTCGGTTTTTGCAATGGTCACAATCGGAGCCACTGCGCTCAAGATCTGATTCTGTGCATCTATTTTCTTGTTGATATTACTTTCAACCTTGACCGCTGCCTCAAGAGCCTCGGCATTAGCTGTTGTTGGGCTGGAATTGTAAGAATCCTGCTTGGCGTTCAGATCATTACGCGCGTTGGAGAGGTCTTTATCCAGCTTGATGTATTCGGTCCGAGCTTTATTGAAAATGGATTCCAACTCCTGAACATGGGGGTTCCCAGAAAACTCTGTGATTCCCTTTAAGTTGGCCTGGGTAGTCGCCTGACTGGTTTCCCAGTTCAGATTCCCGATCTTGCCGTAGGTTGCTGGATTGGGAGACCCAGATAGGACAGCGCTGGCAATAGGCCGCGAGGGGTCAAGTTTGACCTGAGCAATCAGGTGGGGCATTGCGCACGCACCAAGAGCAATGGTGATGGCATTCCAATAATTTTTTCTCATGGTTAATTGGTTCGTTTTCCGACGTTTTGCTCGGCTGGGAGATGGAATTTCAAGATCTCCGACTGACCGGTTTCATGTCGTTCAGTTGGTCTATGCGATGGACGCAATGTTGTCAACAAGGCAATGTTGTCGGATTAACAAATTTCCTTTATAAGTGTTACATGAGTTTTTTCGCCGCTGAGTTGCTAGACCTGATCAAGAGCCGGTTTCAGGGCAACCAGCAAAGATTCAGCAGGGCAACCGGTATCGATCCAAGCATTGTGAGTAGGCAATGCAGCGGTCGGGCAATGCCTGATCCGAATACGATCCTGAAAATCATCGCGGGAATTTCTCCGGAGGATGCGGCCTCTTTAGTGGCGGCTTACCTCCGAGACGCTTGCCCGCCATCAGTGAGGGATTTGGTGGTAATTCAGACCCTTAAAAATCCGGAAAACCGTTCGCCAATCGACCTCTCACGTCACTCACTGGATCTGTCCGCTCTCACCGCCCGAGATCAGGATGTAACCAGAGCTGTGGTGAGGTTGCTTCAAGTCGACGCCAGCGCTTCTGAATTTCTGAACCATTCGATTAAATTAATTACTCGTTCTGCGCCGACAGGTATCACCCACAAACAGTAACTATTTTTTTGAGGGAATTTTGATCTGACGGCATTTCTGCTTCCAGAGTCTTACTGCATACTTAAACTCTGCATTGCTGGGTTCTGATGCGGACTCCAAAAAATTAAGATATAATTTAATTGAATTTCCGATTAGTAAAAATTCGCTTTTTGCCTTGTTTTGTTTGATTTGTCTTCGGTTCATGGGTGTTTTGTTCAGAAAGCATTTTTGTTTCAGAAACAAATAGCAACCTCTCTCTGAAGCAAGCAGGGCAGAGCGTTTGGCTGGTATTTGGAATGGGCCGATGGAAAGGAGGTAAAAGAAACAGCCAAACATGATCGGCTGAAAATGTTGCCCTGACCTGGTGGAAAGGAAGGCCTGACAAAATTCTACTCGCAGAACCATACCGATTATTACAGGTCCCTCGCTGTTTTCAGTGGAAAAGGGGAGGGGGGTAGCGACCACAAGATGATGCAGATCGGTGACACCGGAGGAGACACTTGGATGGTTGCTCGAGCTCTGCAGGGCTCGGTGTTCTGGAAGTGCGGCTGAGGCGAACCTCCAAAAAAACTCACCTCTCCCAAGCACCTCCGAGGTAGGGCGATTTCTCCGAAAGCGCCGCGTCCGCAGACATGGACCACTGCAGAGCCGTCCCCCGCCGCAGACCGGACCGCTCGGAGATCGGTCCCTACCTGGGAGCCTCATCCGGCAACAGCCCAGTGGTCCTGCCTAAAACCCACCTGTCAGTGAAGGTGCCGCCGGTCACCTCTGGGTGCCGCTAAAATAAACAACGGGTCAGAGAAGGGTGTCAAAACAGGGGTAGATGAGGTAAAAGCCTCAAAAAAACGCTAACAAGATAATCATTGACGTCGATTTTTAACAAAAAAAACACCCACAAAAAATACAATCGATTGACTAAATTTAACGCTCAATCTAGAAATGTGAATACCCCGATGAGAAAATTTACCCCCCATTGAATCTGCGCCGAAGCTTCGGTGCTCAGATCGTGGGGGGTGTTGCTGGCCCGAGGTGTCCCGAGGCGGGTCTTGAAGCTCTAGTCATCCCAGCCAAATCGCCGCGCTGGACCTTTCACGAAGGACAACGGCCGACTTGCCGACTTGCCGACTTGCCGACTTGGTCGTGGGTGGCCATTGGGATTGCGGTCCGCGCACTCTCCTCCGGCTACAGTTCAGGCGTTTCCTCAACCTTCAGGAGAATTATCGAGGGCTCCGCCTCAAACCGCGCATCCACCACCCTCCGACTCTTCCCAAACCCCAGCAGCTGTCCAAAGGTGTGTTTCGGTGTCATCGCTCCGCATCATCCTCGACCCGTCAAACCCCCTTCCCAATGGAAACAGCGAGGAACCGTGGAATACCCTCATTTTGGCCTACCTAAGCAGTGACCACAAAAACCGACCTTCTTAACAGCGGAATATGAAAAGGAAATTACAATTAAGGTTGATGGCCGGGTTGGCTCTGATAAGCGCCGTCATGGGACTCCCGCTGGGCGCGGAGACATCCACAATTCCAGCGGACGTGATCCAGATAGTGGTTGAGGGAATCAATCCTGGCTCCGTCACTATCGAGCGTGTGAGTCCAGATATGAGGGAGCCTGACGCCAAACTTGTGGGAACGATGGTGTCGTTGGCCAAGGGGAAACCTGAGGAGTTACTAAAAATCTCACAGGAGTTTCAGAAGTTCATGGTGCTCACCACGAATACCATCCGAATTCTAGCACGAACCCCGGAAGTCGGTCTGGTAGAGCAGTCGTTTTCTAGCGCAGACAGCACGAATATATCTCGCGGGCGCTATGGCTGGACGCCCCACTTCACCTGGAAACACGATGAAGGTGAATCCATGCCTTGGGTTGTTCCAATGGCAGAGATCGCCCATGTGAAGGAAATCAGGGCTGAAAGCATTATGAAGAGCAATGATGCTTCTCGTATCGGCCATGAAAACCTCCTTCACAATCTGGGACTCACTTGGCTTGGCGGGTCTCAACTGCGGCATGATCGAGAGATAGGGGTTTTCGTGGCAAAACTCGGGATCCATGCGGTTCAGAAATTCAAAACCAACGAAGTGGTCCTCCATCCTCACTGGGCAGGCAATCTGCTCGAGTTGACTTATGAATTTCCGATGAGTGGATCGCGTTTTTCCAGCGCGCTTGTCACCCCTCTCCCTGAACGCTATCTCGCCCAAATCCAGTTTGTGACTTCAGCGGAGGGTCGGCGGGTGTTGGAGTCGGTGCGCACCTACACCGTGCCTGACTTTCAAGCCCGACCAGATCCCCGAGCCTTGGTGGAAGCAGTCCTGTTCCGGGACATGGGACCGCCCAAGGTCAGTGAGGAAGAGGCCCGCGCGCCGATGCACCATCTGAAATGGAAGGAATGGTTCGAATTTTTGAATGGTCGGTGGGTGATTCGCAATCGGGATGGCTCGACGACGGACTTGCCGAATTGGGATAAACCAACTTCGTTTTGGGGTCTAGGACCCACTACCACCCTGCTGCTATGGATCTTTTCGGGCTTAATCTGCCTTCTGGTTGCCAGATTTATTTGGCGAAAGATGGCAGCAACTAAACAAAACACACACAAATCAACATGACTAGGAATCAGAAAAAGTGGATTGGCCTCATCTTGGCCTCGTGGGTCGGGATGATGGATGCTCTCTCGGCAAACTGCACAGCCAACAGCCCTGTGCCGTGCGGCGGTGATTCAGGAACCGCCGTAAAGTTCTGTAAATTGGAATGGACAACCGTGACAGTGTTAATTAAGGGAAACAAAACACTTATTCCATTCCCGATACCCACGGTGGACGTTTGTTCATACGAAGAGACCCCAGGCTCTTTCGATTCCTGTACAGGGGGTAGTGTCTTGAACAACAAGTGTGGTAACCCTCAGACCGTGAAATGTAAGGCCAAGCGCAAGAATACCGGACCCTGCTGCGGGGTGGATCCAGGCAATTGGGTTTGGGACGCTAACTACGATGTCAAAGTGACCCTGTGGTCGGGCACCGCATGCCCGGCGGAAAGCGGAAAATAAGGACACGGGTGTGCAGCGCCTCTCCGCCATCCTCGTTCTCCTGGTCACGGCTTCCCTCAAGGTCGCTGCGCTGATACACCAACCGCCCCTTCTGGAGCAGCAGGACCCAATTCTTGGAACATCTCTGAAGGTTGTCCTCGTGGGGGCTTTATTGGTCGAAACGGTGGTGTTGTTGGCGTTGCTGCGAATCCGGGATCGCGGGGCAGCCGCCCTTGTCATTCTCACCTTCATCGTGCCTGCCAGCCTTTACCGGCTGGCGGCGCACCTCGCGGGAGGAGCGGCCTGCCCCTGTTTGGGCCAACCGTCGGGTTGGTGGCCTTGGTTGGCCTACAATGATACCATGGTCCTGAACACGCTGGCCGCATGGTTGTTTCTGAGTTCGGTCTGGGTAGTCGAAACTCGCTTGCGATCATGACCATTCCACCGAGATGGATTCTATCATTCCGGTGGTGGTTGCCTGCTCTAGGAATTGCGCTGATCTCGAGTTATCTCGCGGTGCTGCTCAAGCTGAGTTGCGGAGCCTATGAGATTGGAGCCGATGAAGGCATGGAGTTGGCCAAGGCATGCCTTCTGCAGCAGCATCCGGATCTCATCGATCGGTGCTGGAATGACCAACCCTGGCTCTTCAGTCGTTGGATTGTCAGTGTCGGAGCCGACGCCTTCGGGGGCCGACTCCTAGTGGGAGCTCTCAGTCTCGTCGGCCTTCTGTCCATGGGTTGGATCGCAGGGAGAGACTCAATGGCGGCCGGCTTTCTAGCCCCCGGGTTGATGCTCCTGTGGCCCAAGATTCCGGAATTCTCCTTATCGGCTATGTTGGAGTGGCCGGCTTGGTGTTGCGGGTTACTTGCGGCAGCCCTGTTGCCCGAGAGGGACACTGTCGGACGCCGTTGGCGTGTGGCGGCCGCCTGCGGTGTGTTCGCTGTGGCCGTGGGATTGAAGCTGACCGTGCTCATTCTCGGCCCCGCCCTGTTGGCACGTTGGTGGATTGGGCGGACAGTAATCGGGGCTCAACCGGTCGGGTTGGCGTCTGGTGGATTAAGGGATGCAGCGCCGGAGATGGCTATCGGGTGCACCGCGTTCCTCCTCGTGAGCGTGATCATTCTTGTCACGGGACCGCGCCATGATCCCTCAGTGATGTGGGCTTCCCATGCAACGACCAGAAACCATCCCGAGGCGTTAAATATCGGCTTGGATTTGATCGCCATCGCCCGTGGAGCTCCAGGAATAGTGATGGCTGCCGCCCTGGGGCTGATCCAACTGCTTCTTCTGCGCGCCTGGCGGTCGCTGGCGGTTCCGGTGACGCTGGGAGTGACTGCGCTGGTGGTCCACCTCTTCCATCATCCCTTCTGGTGGTACTACGAAATGCACTTCGGCATCGCCTTGAGTCTTCTGGGGGGCATTGGCGTTCCGGCCGCAATCCGTCGCTACCGGGAATCCTCACCGACTGGAACAGACCGGCGAGCGGAGGGATGGATGCTGGTTGGTTCCTTGGCACTCGCCATGATCGCAGCCGTCGAAATCCCCCGCCATTACTCCGAGATTCAAACAATCATTTGGTCCAGCAAGATCCAGCAGAACTCTCTGGTCCAAACGGCCCGGCGTTATGCCCGATCGACCGATTGGGCTTACGCAGCGTCCAGTGAACTCTTTCATCACGTCGGAGTCGCCCATCCCCCTGAAATCACCATCGTTCCCCTTAAGCGCTTCTGGAATGGTTCCATCTCTCGGAATGCCATTGTCGAGATCGTCCGTCGCTATGATTGCGGCATGCTTCTGCTGAGGGAGGATCGTGATTTGAAGTTCCCCGAATGGCAGGCTCTGGTCGCTGAGAGTTTTGTCGCCGTCTATTCCGACCGCTTCCAGACCCTGTTCGTCCATCGGCGCATGAACCCCACTCGTGTAGAACCTTCGGGAGACTGGCAGCGGCGTCTTGGAGTGAAGATAGACGCCAGTCCATGAAGGCCTCCGCAGGGATCGAATCGGCCCTCACGATGGACACAAACGGGCACCGTCTCGACGCGTCAAGATCCTCAAAGTGACCTACTTGCGAACCGGAGACGATGGCCCGGCGGGTACCCTCCGCAGCGGCCTAGAAGACGCGTGCGGCTCCGGCTCAGTCACCGCGCACCCGCTTGAGGAAGGCGGCTTCGTCCACGATGGCGACTCCTAGCTCCCGGGCCTTATCCAACTTGGAGCCGGCGCTCTCACCGGCCAGCAGGTAATCGGTGTTGCGACTCACGGCTGAGGCCACCTTGCCTCCAGATTGGCGAATCATCTCCGAGGCCTCGTCGCGACCGAGCGTGGGCAATGTGCCAGTCAACACCCAGGTCTTGCCGGCGATGGACCCAGAGGCCGAACCGGAGCCTGCGGCGATCCGCTCGCTCTTGGGCTGGATGCCCAACTGTTCCAAGCGTTCCAACGTTCGCAGCCCTGCCTCGGACTTCAGATAACCGGTCAACGCGCCGGCCGCGCCGTACTCGATGCGCGTCACATACTCAGGCACGGCGGAGCTTCCCTTCTGGCGTAATTGGGTCCAACGGGCATTGGCTTCAGCGACTCCTAACTCAGCCAGCCGATCTCCCTGCTCACGAATCTGCCCCTTCAACCCCTCGTACATGTCTCGGCGCCGATCACGCTCCACCGGATCGTGGGCCATCATCGACGGAGAGGCCGCCGACAGTTGGTCATAAAGCTGTCCCAGCCGAACAACGCCCGCCAGCGACTCTGATCGGGCCACATGCCCGAGGTCTTCATGCAAGCGCGCGACCTCGTAAGCCATGGTTTCGCCCACCGATGGCACTCCCAGTGCATGCAGCCAACGGTGCAACGGCGCGGTACGCGACCGCTCCAACGCCGCCACAACTTTGGTGGCATTTTTGATACCAAAGATGCGCGGATCCTCATCGGTGCCCAGGTTCAGCGTGGCTAGGCGCTCCGCACTCAAGTCGAACAAATCAAGCGGATCACGAACCCAGCCCCGTTCCACCAGTTTCTCGGCCACGATCCCGCCCAACGACTCGATATCCAGTGCCTTGCGCTGAGCGAAGTATTCCACGCGCCGGGTCAACTGCGCCGGGCAACCCGCCACGTTTTGGCAACGCCAAGCCACCTCGTCCTTCTCTCCATCCGAAACCTTCTCCTTAGCGATAGGTCCGCCGCAGGCCGGGCATCGCCCCCCGACATGGCGGACCAGGTCGAACACCTCGGCCCCCGGCGCACGCAGCGTGGTCAAGACTTCGGCCACTTCGGGAATGACCATGCCTGCTTTGCGGATCACAACAGCGTCTCCGATGCGGATGTCCTTTCGGCGAATCTCGTCCTCGTTGTGCAATGTGGCCCGGGCCACGGTCGATCCCTGGACGAACACCGGCTCCAACTCGGCCACTGGCGTCAGAACACCGGTGCGCCCCACTTGCACGGTGATGGCCAAAAGCCGCGTTTGAGCCGGCGTGATCCACGGCACAGGCTTGTGGACAATGGCGTAGCCCGGCGAGCGGCGCTTGTCCGGGATCCGCGCGGCATCGTCGAAACGATCCACCTTAATGACCACGCCATCGATTTCGTAGGGCAACTGGCGGCGCAGGTCCCGGTGTTCATCGTATCCCGCCACGACGGAGCTCCGGTAGAGACCGAGCAACTCGTCCATCCCGCCACCCGTCCACCAAAAGCCCTGGATCGGCACTCCCCAAGCCTGGTACTGCCGCAACAAGTCCGAATGACTTTCAAAACGAATACCTTCGCTCACACCCACCGCATAGAAGACAGCACGGATGGGTCGCTGAGCCACGATCTTTGGGTCGAGCAGCTTCAGCGATCCGGAGGTCGCATTTCTGGGATTGGGCGCGACCTTTTCGCCCGCCGCCGCCAGCCCGGCATTCATGGTACCGAAGTCTTCCAGCGTCATGTACGCCTCGCCCCGGATCTCAATCCATTCGGGCGGGTTCGAGGTCTCCAACTGAAGCGGTATGGAGCGAAGAGTGCGCAAGTTGGCTGTGATATCGTCGCCAAAACGACCGTCACCGCGGGTGACTCCCAGCGCCAGTTTGCCGCGTCGATAATGAAGACTGAGCGAAACCCCATCCACCTTCGGTTCCATGATCAGCGGCACTGCGTTCCGACCCAGCGTCTTGCAAACCTGAGCATACCAGGCACTCAAGGCAGCCAGCGTGTTCTCATCCTGCAAACGGCCCCGCCGCTCACGATCCGGTTCTTCGACCGAGGAGGGCTCTTCGGAGGCCAGCACCTTTTCCAGAGAAAGCATCGGCCGTTGGTGCTCTACACGGGCAAAGCCCTCGGACGGCGCCCCGCCCACGCGCTGGGTGGGGGATTCGGGAGTGATCAGTTCTGGATGGGCCGACTCCAACTGCTGGAGCTCCCGGTACAGACGGTCATATTCGAGATCAGTGACAGTCGGCGCCGACAGAACATAATACGCCCGGTCATGGGTCAAAATCTCCGCCACCAAACACGCGTGGCGGGCTCGGGCAGACTCGGTGGAAACATCGCTCACAGCGATAGACTGGATCACAGCCTCAGGGCTTTGAAGCCCAATGAAGATTCAGCTTCCCGCTCGAACCTGTTTCAAAAACCTCATCAAAATCAAACCGAGGAGCGCAGGCCGCGATGGGTTCCACCCAGCCTACCCCTCGAATCGTACCTATTCGGCAGTACCCTTGCGCTGCAGCGGATCCCAGTAGAGCGCATTACGGAACTGATTGGCCCCACCTTTGATGGGATCGTCTGGCGGATTGATATTGGCACTGCGGCGCGTCTCGGCATGGCCATCGTTGAACACCACATTACCGCGGCGCCCATGGCGGTTGTCGTCAATGCCCTCGTACGTGTTGCCCCGACCCGGAGTCATCCCGGACGAGGGCCACCATAGACTGCTGCTCCAGGTTAAATCGGGCTTGGGCATGGTGTCACCCACCACCAAATTCTGGGAAGGATTCACAATCGACGACCGCTTGAACCACTTCGTCGTCGAGAGACCCGCCGCCTCGTGGGAGTCGTAGGGGTGCACCCCTAGAAAGAATGCATTGTAACCATAGCCCACCAGGTGGCTATCGAACTTCCACGACCAACTAATCCCCGCATCCTTGCGCTTGCCCTTAAGCGCATGGCAGCGGAAGTAATTCGATTGCCCCTTGGCATAACCCACCATCGCCGTACCCCACCAATTCGTCCGAGACGGCAGCTCATCCGACGTAGTTAAGTTTCCATTCCGGTGACCCGGAAACACCTCCTGATTGTCATCCGTGTACAACTGCATGAAGAGCGCGATTTGCTTCAGATTATTCATGCACGCGATGGTTTCTCCCTTGGCCTTGGCCTTGCCTAAAGCCGGCAAGAGCATGCCGGCCAAAATGGCAATGATCGCAATGACCACCAGGAGTTCGATCAGCGTGAAAGCCGCGCGGGCATTGAGATTGATCCGAGGTTTCATGGAATAAGGGTCCGATCTGGGAGTCGGCACATGAGAACAAGATCCCGCCGATTGTCCACACCGGACCCGCATTGGATTTGCCCCACCCGGTACAGCAGCGAGAACGGTCCGGAGCGAGCATTGGAGGCCAACACCCCAACCCCCTCGCGCAAAGCGCAAAAGCTCCTCCTCCCCCGAGCCTTCCTGCGAGCGCAGGACCGTTGCCGCAGAGCCACTAAAACGACATCAGAATAGTATAGAGTGGCACTTTTTGTGTAAATAGGTGAGACCGACCCCGCGGCCTTCCAACCGACTCGGTCCTTTTCTCCGCTCATTCCGACATTACAGTCTGCCTGCCCGTATGAATCCTTACGCTACGATCGTCCGCGATTACGCCCGCAGCTTCCGAGAAGGCCGCTCCTTCCCTCTGGGCGGACTTACTCCGACCACCGTGGCCACACCGCGGCCGGGAGCACCGAAGGCCCTGATCTTTTCCCCGCACCCGGACGACGAATGCATCATCGGCGGCCTCGCACTCCGCCTCCTGCGCGAATGCGGCTGGAATATTCAGAATGTCGCCGTCACCCAGGGCAGCAATCGCGCCCGCCAATCCGAACGCTGGACCGAACTCCAAGCCGCCTGCGCCTACATGGGCTTCGGCTTAATCCAAACCAGCCCGAACGGCCTCGAAAAAGTCACCACCAAGTGCCGCACCGAGGAACCCGCCCTCTGGGCACCCATGGTCCAGTGCATCGCCGATATCCTGCGCCAAGCGGCACCCGCAGCCATCCTCGTCCCCCATGTCGCCGATTGGAACGGCTCGCACATCGGAACCCATCACCTCGTCATGGATGCCTTGGCCACCCTCGGACCCGACTTCCAAACCGTCCTCATCGAAACCGAATACTGGGGCCAAATGGCCCGCCCCAACCTGATGGTTGAAATCAGCGAAAACGACCTCACCGACCTCGTGAGCGGCATTTCCTTTCACGCCGGCGAGGTGAAGCGCAACCCCTTCCACCTGCTCCTGCCCGCTTGGATGCAAGACAACGTCCGCCGCGGAAGCGACCTCGTCGGCGGTCAGGGCGGCGCCGCTCCCAACTTTGGTTTCGCCACACTCTACCGCCGCAGTCTCTGGAAGAACGGATCCACCGTGGAGATCCAGCACGGCGGCCTCAACCTCGGCCTGAATGACCGGCCAGACACCTTGTTAACCGTGTGACTGATCCCGCATCCCCTGCCCTCTTGAAGCCGATCACCGAGGCCAAGTACCGCGCCCTGCGCGAACTCCTTGCCAGCTACGGCAGTTGCATCATCGCCTATTCCGGCGGTGTCGACTCGGTCTTCTTGGCCAAGGTCTCCCACGATGTCCTTGGCGAACGCTCCCTGGCCGCCATCGCCGATTCCCCCAGCCTGCCCCGCAGCGAACTTCAAGAAGCCTTGGAGATCGCCGAGCGTTTCGAAATCCCGGTCCGCGTCCTTCAGACTCAAGAATTCAACGACCCCCGATATCTCTCCAACCCCGAAAACCGCTGCTATTTTTGCAAGCACGCCCTCTTTCGCGAGCTCGAGCCCATGGCCCGTTCACTCGGATATCAGGTGCTGGCCTATGGAGAGAATGCCAGCGACATCGGCGATCACCGCCCCGGAGCCAAGGCCGCCGGTGAGTTTCAAGTTCGCGCCCCGCTCAAAGAATTGGGCCTGACCAAGACCGAGATCCGCGAACTCAGCGCCCACCTCGGCCTTCCAACCGCCGACAAAGCGCAAATGGCCTGCCTGAGTTCCCGGATCCCCACAGGCGAGGCCGTCACAGAAGAAAAGCTCCAGATGGTCGAAGAGGCAGAAGCCTTTCTACGGGACCAAGGATTTCACGACCTCCGAGTTCGGCATCACGAACTGGGAGGCACTCTCAAGGGTCACTTGGCCCGCATCGAAGTCGGACCGCCCGAGTTCCAGCGCTGGCAAGACCCTCAACTCAGAGAGTCCGTTGTGGTTCGCTTGCGCCATCTCGGATACGGCCTCGTGACCGTGGACCTCAACGGCTATCGACGCGGGCCCGCGCCGATTCCACTGAACCCGGTTTGAGCATTCGCACCCCGGAATCGGCTCGTTCGCCAGTCCCGTTCGCCGTGGGAAATCGTGGAGTTTAGTCTATCTGAGTTTGGACTTCCTGAGATCCAAGCCATGGTGTGTCGAGATGACGGAAACGGTGACCACCCCTGTTTTGCTTCAAACGAGCAACGTGCACCACGCCTACCGTGAACGCGCCGTGCTTGCCGGGGTTTCACTGTGCATCCACGCGGGCGAGCGGGTTGCACTGACCGGCCCTTCCGGATCAGGGAAAACAACCCTGCTCAATCTCCTCGGAGGCGTGGACCGCCCCACCTCGGGCCGCATCGAGTTCGACGGGGTCTGCCTCAACGATCTGGATGGCAATGGGCTGGCTGCGCTCCGACGCCGCCACTTCGGCACGGTCTTCCAGTTCTTCCACCTCCTTCCCACACTCACCGCGAGCGAGAACGTAGAATTGCCCCTCCAATTGCTCGGCGTACCCGCTCCCGAACGCCGAACCCGGGTTGCGACCCTGCTCGAGCGAGTTGGTGTGCTCCACCGGGCCGATGCACCACCGGGCGAACTGTCCGGCGGCGAAATGCAACGCATCGCCATCGCCCGCGCTCTCATCCATCGGCCTCGATTACTCTTGGCCGATGAACCCACAGGCAACCTCGATTCCCGCAATGGCCAACGCATCCTCGATTTGCTCCGCCAATTGAGTGACGAAACGGGCACCGCCTTGGTGCTGGTCACCCACAGCCCGGAGGCGGCGGCCATTTGCCACCGCGAAATACGGCTCCGGGACGGGGTCATTGAGACTGAGTCTTCAACTTCTTCCGAGCGCCTATGACCGAGGCGACCCCAGCGCCAGTTCAACGATTGCTCTGGACCCAGATTAGTTGGCGTCATGCGCGCAACTCGCCGTGGACCACCAGCCTGCTCATTCTGACATTGGCCCTGGGGGTCGCAGTCTACTTGTCTATCCGACTGGCCAATCGCGCAGCCATCTCCAGCTTCCTGAATTTCACCGATGTGGTCACCGCCGAGAGCGACGGAATGATTCTGTCCCCGGCCGGAAGCCTGCCCGATTCCCTGCTCTTAGAACTCCGCGAACGCTTCACCGACACACCGGTGCACTGGGTGCCTGTCGTGGAAAGCACCGCCGTGGAACCGGGCGATGGGACCCAATCGGCCATCGGAGGCCGAACCACCTACACACTGCTCGGCGTCGATTGGATCGCACTGCAGAATTTGGCTCAGGCCCGCAAATCAGAGCGTTCGCGGACGACCCCAATGCCGCAGGGCCCGGTGCCGAATTCATTGACCAACACACCCACCGATGAGTCCGCCCTCTGGGCCAGCCTGCGAGACCCCTATGCGGTGCTTGTCCCCTCGGCGGTCGCCGCTCGTCTCACGTCCCCGACCTTGCGCCTAGTGGTCCAGGAGCAAATCGTGGAATTGAGGATTGCCGGCATCATTCCCGAAGACCCCGCGCAACCCAAAGCCCCCGACAACCTGCTGCTGCTCGATCTTCCCGCGTTGCAGCGCTTGACCGCCCGAACCGGGCAGCTTGACCGCATCGAGTTCGTTTTACCCGAGGGGGCCGATCGACCGGTCCGTGCGGCCGCCCTCCGCCAAGAACTCAGCCCATGGATAGCGGGCCGCTGGATTCTGAGCAGCTCCTCCGACCGACGTGACAATGCAGCCACCATGACGCAGGCCTTCCGCCTGAATCTCACCATCCTGTCGCTGCTCGCATTGCTGGTGGGGCTCATTCTGGTCTTTCAGGCTTTGGATGGCGCGGTGGTCCGACGCCGCGAAGAAATCGCCATCTTGCGTTCTTTGGGAGTCGAGCCGAAGCGCATCCGCAACGCCTGGTTGTTTGAAGCGGCGGTGCTTGGCCTCATCGGCGGCAGTTTGGGTCTGATCTTGGGCTGGGCCGGTGCGCAGGCAGCCGTTCGCGGCGTCGGCCAAACCGTCAATTCTCTCTACTACGCCACCGCAGTCCGATCGGCCTCATTAGATCCAGTGGAAGCCGGAGCCGCGTTGTTGCTAGCCATCGCGGCCAGCCTCGTGGCTGGAGGATGGCCCGCTCGCCAAGCCGCAACCACCCCACCAGCCCAATTAATCGGCCGAAACCGAGCCCAAACGGGAACCATCGCTCCCCGTTGGATATTGCCCACAGCGTTTCTGCTCCTCATCACAGCCGCCTTACTGGCCCTGCTGCCCGCGCTGCGGTTGGCCGGAGGATCCCGAATTTCGGTCGCGGCCTACGGATCGGCACTCACCTGGTTGCTGGGATCCGGACTGCTGGCGGGCCTGCTTCCTCCATTTTTGATCCGCCGAGTGGCTTCTTGGGAAGGCCTCTCCGCACCGGCGCGTTTGGGCTTGAGCCACCTTCGCCAACCCACTGGTCGCCACCGAATGGCCATGGCTGGACTGGTATGCGCTGTGGCCATGACCGCCGGAATGGCCATACTCGTCGGCAGTTTTGACACCACCCTGCGAGGGTGGATCGAGCGCACCTTCATGGCCGACCTGTACGTCTCCAGCGAAGGAGCCCAGAGTGCCTCGACCCAGAATCGCATCCGGCCCGAGACTTGGAAGGCTCTGGTATCAAACCCTGAAGTCGTGGCCGCCAACGTGGTGCAGGCCCTCGAACTGCAACTCCCCGGCGGATCCACCCTGCTCTTTGGTGGCAATCCCGCCTTCATGCGCGATCAAGCGCGCATCGCCTGGCGCGAAGAACCCACCGAAGACGCCCTTTGGGATCCCGCCCGCAACAGTGGCCTTGCCTTGGCCAGCGAGAGTTTTTCTCACCGTTTTCAACTGCATCGGGGTGACACACTGACCCTGCCCACGCCGAGCGGCCCTCGCCGGATCACCCTCGCCGGTGTTTTCTCTGATTACGGCAACGAACGCGGATCTCTGGTAATCCAGCGAGAACACTTTGCCGCCTGGTTTGGTGACGAGTTAGCCACCAGCGTCATCGCCAAGCTTCGAGACCCTGACCAGGCCTCGTCCGTTCGGGCCCATTGGAAAAATAGTCACCCAGGACTGGCTGTTTACACCCAACCCCATCTCCGCAGCGAGGCCCTGCGCATCTTCCGGCAGACCTTCGCCATCACCGACGCCCTCGAACTCATCGGCATCGCCGTCTCGGTCTTGGGATTGGGCTTCACCTTGGCCAGCCTGCTGTGGGAACGGCGCAACGACCTCACCACCTTGCGAGCCCTCGGTTTCAAACATTCTGAGATCGCCTGGGCCACCACCTTAGAATGCGTCCTGACAGCCCTCGTGGGCATCCTCGTCGGCCTGGTTGCCAGCCTTGCGCTCGGTTGGCTGCTCATCCACCGGGTCAACGTGCAGACCTTCGGCTGGACCCTCGAAACCGATCCCCCCTGGCTGTGGATGGGCGGATTGGGGCTGGCGGTTCTAGCCATGGCGGCTCTCACCGGTTGGAGCATCGGCCGCTGGGGCGCTGCGCTGCCTGCAGAACGCGAAGAATGATTCCCATGTCCCCGACTCCTCTGCTTTCGATGCACCGCCCGCGGTCACCCCTGCGCTTCTGGATGGCGGGGCTTGTCCTGCTCCTGGCACTTACTCGCCTCGGCCTGTGGGCCGCTGAACTCCAATCACCGGTCCGACCCGAATTCGCCCTACCCCAGCCCGGACGAATTTTCCAATTCCCGGCCGACCATGGCAGCCATCCCGAGTTCAAGATCGAGTGGTGGTACATCACCGGCCACTTGACCTCTGAAGGCGGTCAACGGCACGGGTTCCAAGCCACCTTCTTTCGACGAGCCGGAGACCGCAGAGCCAACACCAATACCCCATCCCAGTCCCTCACGCCCCCCACCTCCGCCACGCCCCTCTTCGCCACGGACGAATTCTTCCTGGCCCACATGGCCTGGCTCGATGTAGCCACCGGAACCTTCCGCCATGAAGAACGCCTGAACCGCCGAGGCTGGGACGCCCAGGCTGCCACGAATCGCCTCGACGTCCGCAACGGCAATTGGTCCCTCAAAGACCTGGGTCCGGACGCCCAAGGCCAGCCGAAGCTCGAATTGCGCGGTGGCATCCAAGCCGACCTGTTCTGGCGCATGAGCCTGACGCCGAAGAAACCCCTGGTGGTCTTCGGCACCAATGGGGTCTCGCGCAAGGCCCGTGAACCCTCGGCGGCCAGCCACTACCTGACCTTCTCCCGGCTCGCGGTCACCGGCGAACTCCGACGCGGATCCAAGACCGAGCGCATCGAAGGCGAGGCCTGGATGGACCATGAACTCAGCAGCAGCCAACTCGGCGAAGGCCAGGTGGGCTGGGACTGGACGAGCATCCACTTCTTCGACGGCCGTGAGTTGATGGCTTACCGGATGCGCCGCGACGACGGCAGCACCGATGCGTTCTCCACCGTGGCCTGGATCGGGAAGGACGGCCGCGTGTCGCAGTGGGGCCCCGACCGGTTCACCTGGCGCGGCGAAGGCCAATGGAAGAGCCCGCGCTCCGGCGGCACCTATCCGGCGACCGTCCTGCTCACCGTGCCCGAGCCCGATGGCCGCCCCGGGCCCACCCTGCGCATCGAACCCCTCTGCGCCGACCAAGAACTCTCCGGCGGCATCGCCGGCGTGCCCTACTGGGAAGGCGCCTGCCGCGTCCGCGACGCCCAAGGCAAAGAAGTGGGGCGTGCTTTCGTAGAGATGACCGGCTACGCCGGCCACTTGCGGCGGGCGTTGTGACGGCGGCGTCCCGCCCGATTCCCCCTTCGCCCGAATGAAAATAATTGGAATGGATGGGAGTTCAGGTTCTCCGAGCTCCGGCGTTGAGATCCCGAGCCTTTAATCGCGCCGCGATCGCTTCAAAATCTCCCAGGTGAACCCGCATCAGCATCTTCCACAGTTTGCCGTGGTTCGGGACCTGGAAATGGAGCAGTTCATGCACGATCACGTAGTCGCCGAGCTTCTTGTCCATGCCGATCAACTCGTCATTAAAGCTCAACGTTCCGGCCGTGGAACACGAAGCCCACTTTCGGCGCATCGGGCGGACATAGATCGCCTGAGCCTTCACGTCGAGTTTGGAGGCCCATTTCAAGACCTGGGCTTTGAATTCCTCTCGATCCCTCCAGCACTTCATGAATGGAGGCTCCGCCGCAACAGGGTGAAGAGGGCATCCACGATGGCGGTTACTTTGTTCAGGTCTTCTTCCGCTGCAAAAATCGCGAAGGTCACCCGTTTGCGGGCCTCCCGCATCTCAGCCTCGCTGGTTCTCCAATGGGGACATTGTCGGAAGGCCTCTTGCACCCGGTTGGCCACCTTCTCGGCGTTGGGAATCCCCTCGTCGGTGAACTTGAGCATCATGAAGTAGGTCAGGCTATCCAGCCCCTTGGCGGCCTGTTCCCGCTCACGCTCCTCGTTCTTGGCGATCGCCGAGAGAAGGTTTTCGAGCGCCTCCTCCGTGCTGTCATGACGCGACTCAAACGACTCTTGGACGGCCTTGGCTCGATCGGCCATGGCCAGCAGGAATGGGTCCTCGCTCTTGTCTTCCGCCTCTTTCTGAATGGCTTTGATCAAGTTGATGACCTTCGTCGCCTTGCCGTCATCGGCGGCCTTGATCGTCTCGATCGTGCCTCGATCGATCACCACATAGCCGTGCCGAGGCTCGTTTAGCACCGTCCCGATGTGCCGTTGCACCAACTCGTTCGTCTTCTTCTGGAAGCCTCGATCCACATACACCCGCCGCGTGTAGGCGTTGCGCACCACGAGGTAGATGTTCGACAGCGTGGCATAGTCGTTGATGAACGGCCGCAAGAACGCATCCGGGGAGATGATCTCGTAGAGCATCTCGATCTCCTTGTACTCCTTGAAGAACTCCTTCCTGCGCTCGGGGTCGCGGAAGTGCTCGATGAGCGTGTCCACGTCCTTGTCGTTAAAGTTGCGCTCTATCAGCCCCAGATACTCCGGCGCCTTGCCCTCCATCTTGTTTTTGAAGAGTACCTTCAAGAGCTTCAGGTCCTTGACGATGGCGTTGATCTCGTCGCTGTCGAAGGCCAGCGCCTTCTCCAACTTTTCGAAGACGCCGACGAAATCGAGGACGAAGCCGTGGGGCTTCACCATCTCTAGCGCCTCGTTCTCGTAGGGTCGGTTCACCCGAGCGATGGCCTGAAGCAACGTGTGGTCGCGCATCGGCTTGTCGAGATACATGGCGTACAGCACGGGCGCGTCGAAGCCGGTGAGCAGTTTCTCGGTGACGATGAGAATCTTCGGCATCTGGTCCAGCTTGCCAAAGCTCTTGCGGATCTGCCGCTCCTTCTTCGGGTCGAGGTGGAACTCCTTCAGCAGGGCGGAGTCGTTGTTGCTGCCGGTGTAAACGACCTCGGAATACTCAGGCGGCAGGAACTGATCGAGGGCGTGCTTGTAGTGGGCGCAGGCTTCGCGGTCCACGCCGACGAGGAAAGCCTTGTAGCCGAGCGGCTCCACGTTCTCGCGGAAATGGTCGGCGACAAACTTCGCCACCTTCTGGATGCGCTCCTTACCCTTGAGGAAGTTCTTCAGGTTCACCGCCCGCTCGAGGATCTTGTTCAGCTCCTCGATGTCGGCCACGCCCTCGGCTTCGGCGAGGGAGAGGAACTCCCGATCCAGGGTCTCGTGTGGCACGAGCATCTCATTGGGCGCGAGTTGGTAGTAGAGCGGTAGCGTAGTGCCGTCTTCGATGCTATCGGCGATGGAGTATTTGTGGAGGTAGCCCCGGTCATCCTCGCAACCAAAGGTCTTGAAGGTGCCCTTGCCATAAGCGGTCTTATCCACCGGCGTTCCGGTGAACCCGATGAAGGTCGCGTTCGGCAGGCCGGCCATCAGAAAATTGCCGAGGTCGCCGCCGGTCGTCCGGTGGGCCTCGTCGATGAGCACGTAAATGTTGGTCCGCAGGCTGAGATTGGCCGGCATGTCGCGGAACTTGTGGATCATCGTCACGACGATGCCCCGGTAGTCGTCGCGCAACAGTTGGTTCAGCCTCGTGATGCTGTGGGCGTGCTCCAGGTTCCCGAGGCCGAGAGCGGCCAGGTTTTTGAGCATTTGATCCTCCAGCTCGTTCCGATCGATCATCAGCAGGACGGTCGGCTTGTCGGCCTCCGGTGCCCGGAAGAGCATCTCCGCCGCCTTGATCATGGTGAAGGTCTTGCCGCTGCCCTGGGTGTTCCAGACGAGGCCGCGCGTGCGCTTGGGATCGAGGGCTCGGCCCACGGTCGCCTCCACCGCTCCGGTCTGGTGCTGGCGCAGGATGTATTTGTTCAGCTCCTCGTCCTTCTCGGCAAAGACGATGTAGTCCTTCAGGAAGGCGAGCACCTTCGGGATGGAGCAGAAGCTCTTCGCCTTGCCCTCCAGATTGCCGATCTCCTCGTTCCGCCCGTTCGGCTCGGACTTCCAGTTAAAGATGTTTCGCCGCACCGTGTTCCAGCTCTCCCCGTAGGAAAAGCCGATGGCGTCGGTGGCGGTGAACAGCTGCTGCGACACGAATAGCTCGGGCGTCTCGCGGTGGTAACGGCGGACCTGGTCTACGCCGAGGGCAATCGCCTCGTCCTTGTTGGCGTTCTTGCACTCGATCACCAGCACCGGGATGCCGTTGATGAGAAAGACCACATCCTCCCGCGTGCCATAGTGGCCGTTATGAAACGCCCACTCTTCGGTGACCTCGTAAACGTTCCGCGCCGGATCGTCGTAGTCGATCAGGGTCAGGTCGCGTTCGCGCTTCTCTTCAGGGTCGAAGAATTTGCCCCGGTTGCGCAGGTGCTCGACGAATTCCCGGTTGCCGTAAATGTCGGTATGGAGATGGCAGAACTGCCCGAGCATTGCGCCCTTGGACTCGGCGTAGCGCGGGTTGAATTCCCGCACCTGGGCGTCGAGCAGGTCGTCGAAGAAGAGCGAACGATTCTTGGCGCGCTCGGCGGGCGGCACCTTCGGATCAAAACCGCGTCGCCGCTCAGCTTCCTCGCTGGACACACGCGTCCAACCGATGGCCTCGGCGTAGGCGAGGATTCGGGCCTGGACGGTTTTGTGTTCGGTCGGCTTGCTCACGGCTTCAAGCTTGGCGCTCCACTTCTTCAATAACTGAGTTCAACAAGCTGCGTTTGAGATGCAATGTGGATTGGCTAGGTAGCATTCTCAGCACGGCCAGAATCTCTAGCTTCGTCCGCTGCTTTCTGCGGATGGCACGCACGAGGATGCCGATAGACCCATGGGTGACGATGCCCAGATTGCCCGCCGGCAGACGCGCCGCGGTATCGTCCGTCAGTAACAGACCCGGGCGATGTTCCAGCGCCACGCGCAGGGCCTCCCACTCTCCCGTATGCAGACTCAGCACCTGGGCCATTGCTTCCAGCGCGGGCGGCTCTGGATCCGTCGGTCTCACGCGCCTAAAAGTGACGGCAGAATGCGCAAGGGCATCGGGCCTGTGTTTCAGCACCTCCACCCACACCGCCTCGGGCACCAGCACTTCAGAAAAGTCTGACAGCAGATCCAGACAGCCCAACTCATCCAAGTGGATCAGCGGCCCGGCATCACACACCGCTAGGGGCATTGGCTGGTCAATCGTGACCATGCAGTCCCCATTGCACGTCGTCCATCACCATGGATTCCGTGACACGCGCGGAGTGTGACTCCAGGAAACGTCGCAAGGCATCCGCCAGCAGTTCATTGAAATCGGAGGCCCACCCTTCTTGGACAAAAGTGAGCGCACGCGCCGTCAGCTCAGGCGGCAGTTCAGCTTGAATGGTGGTCTTGATCATAAGGTAAGCATAGCGCGATGAATGAGAAGCGGAAGGCCGGGTTGCTGTGGATGTCGGTGTGAAGATGGTGGCTTGTCCGCCGTAGCCTCGGCGAAGGTGGAAACCGCCCGAGCAATGCGCCCTTGGACTCGGCGTAGCGCGGGTTGAATTCCCGAACCTTGGCCACGCCGCAGCCGCGAGGCGAAGGCGGGTTGGCGTCGAGCAGGTCGTCGAAGAAGAGCGACAAAGGAGCGGGGACATTCCTGTCCCCGACCTTCCCACGCAGGGGGGCAGGAATGCCCCCTCTCCTCTCCTCGGCTACCTCACGGGACACAATCGTCCAACCGACCTGTCCGCCGTAGCCTTGGCGAAAGTAGATGGCCTCGGCGTAGGCGAGGATCCGGGCTTGGACGGTTTTGTTTTCTCCGGGTGTGGGCATGAGTTAGAGTGCAGCGACTTTGGCGAACAACCGTTTCAAATGTTGAGAGGATAAGTCGAGTATGGGTTCATACATGAAGGAATTCAGGTGAATGTTCTCAGGAGTCATCAAGTTCACCTGATCAAAAAGCTGAATATTTCCCTTCTCAGCGGGAAAATCTCTTTTGTATCGAATGATTAGATTAATGGTCTGATTACTCGTTATTCCATGCCAGAAAGGTTCATCATTGATCTTGGAGATCATGAAATTCTCTGCCTTAAGTCGAATTGCTATCGACAACGCCACCTTCTCTTCGAGTGCAGAAGTTTCAACAGAGTTTGCTGCTATCGTCGCACCGACTTGATAAATCAGGTCTTTGACGGGAAGCGTGGCCTGAGGGAGCACCAAAGCGCTCTGATCGTGCAAAATCCCTTTGATAATCGTTTCAAGGTCGCCAATCAAAAACTGATCGGTATCAGCTTTTATGTGGAGCAGCGAGGTAAGCTTTTCGTATGATGCTGTATCCCCCGAAAACTCTGCTAAATTCCGCAAGAATGGAATCGCTGCAATCAGCATTGCAGGTTGGTCGAAATTTGCGCACCACCAAACGAATGGATTTTTTTGATACCGCTCAGTCTGTAATATCACGGTCCCGTTGCCTTTACTCGCGAGCATCCGATTTGAGCGCCCCAAATTGAGACGGCTAGAGACTGTTCGATAAAAATCGAAGTTGTGGCTTAGAATGATTTGTCTAAACCCATCGTGAACACTCACATCCACCAGATACTCGATGATTGCGTATTTGTTTTTGTAGTCGAATGAGTCGGCAATGTCGTCGACAACAAAGAGGGTGGCTTGTGCAGCAGATTTCCGTGCTTCAACTTCAAAAATGATATTGAGGATGTAGAGCGCTCGACTTTCCCCGTTGCTCAAAACCCGTTTCAGGTCCGCCTCTTCTATAGGTGCCGACGCAGAGCCTCTGTCATCCGGGTTGGCGAGAAAATCAAACCGTATGCTTGGGGCATCACTTTTTAGAATCACGTCCTCCTGATTGTCCATCCGCACGAGAAATGGAACTGAGAATCTCTCGTTGAATATGCTGATTACCTCAGCCCATTTCGTGCTTTGCGCTTTCGCTTCGCCGACGATTTCGGCAATCTTTTCCTTACCTGCGTTGAAGGAAGAAAGGAGGTCTTGATATGCATTCTTCGAACGAATAAGATATTGAACCCAAAGCTTTTGTCGCAATCGAGCTGGGTTCGCAAGTTCACTAAGGACAATCTGGTTCGCCTCTAAGCACTCCCGGAATTTTTTCAACTCTACGTTCTTTTGCAACTGTTTGTCGATGGCCTCAAAAGCGGACTTCAGTGCGTCGTCGGTGAGTATCAGATCCTTTTCAGATTGGATCGCAGCCTCCAAATCTTTCAGTGATGTCACTTCAGTCTTCTCGCCTTTGATCCAGAGATAGACAGAGTGATCAGCCTTAAAGAACCCGTTTAAATTAAGGCTTTTTGCAATATCAGCAGCATTATTATGGGTGAAAACGCCTTTCCGGAAGAAGCTGGATTTACTCACTAAATCATCATACTTCTGAATGTATTCTTCAATTTTTCTGATGAAGTCTGGATCCTTGAGGACCGGCTCAACCTTGAGGTTGAAGATATCGGAGTAAACTACGTCCGCGAGTGGGGTCTCAGCGTCGTTCGTAACTTCATCTTTGACTCGACCTAAAGCACCGAAAAAGTCATTTGGATCATCCGTAATAGAAAGAGAAAACTCCTCGCGAATTTCCTTCTTTAGTCCTGTGGGTTGCTTCAGTTCTCCGATTAGAACCTCAGCCTTGTCGTCGATACCTTTGTGAATTACGTCGTAGCGTTCTCTAAGCTCATCGTTCACAAGCAATGTCGAGATGCGATCTGATCGGTAACCTTCGTTGTAGGGTTCAATGACGAAAATACTCTCCGGCGCGAGATCGCAGCTATTTTCGTCGTGGATAATCCTCTTTGTTTGATTTTCCTTCCAAACGCGATCAGACGTAGCTGCTCCTTTGCTGACATCGCGAAAAGTGTTGGCTAGAGATGTTTTCATCACGCCGTTAGGTGCATAGATGGTGAAAACATCCCCAAGCGCTTCGAAATCGAACTCTGCTTGGAGTTTCTTGATGCCGTAACAATGTTCGAGGTCGATTTTCAGCTTTTTCATGAGTTTGAACCAGTGATCTCCAGTTCGTGAACACGGGTCTTCGCGGTCATCAGTTCGTGAAGGAGGGTGCGGAAGAGGTCTTCAAGTTGGCTCTTCTTGGCACCAATTTGATTGATGCGTGTATCTAGCGTTTCGAAGGCGTTCGCGAGTTCGTCTTGTTCTTCGCGAGACGGGAGGCCGAATTTCACTCGGTTGATGATTCCTTGGGTGATCAGCGGCTGCCCCCATCTTGTTGCTGTATTGGTTGAGGTTGAGATGCTCGAAATGAGTCCGAACGTAAGTGCGATTCACCGACCGCTTCTCCTCTTTCGCGTAGAGCGCATTATCAGTTACCCACGAGATCCGTGCTGTGAGGTGAGCGCATCCACAGTATTCGCCAACTCTTCCGAGGATCAAAACCTCGTCATCAAGGAGACTCTCCGCTGAGTAGCCAAGAACTCCGTTACCTCCATACACCGGGACGGTCTGTTCAGCAGTTGGTTCGCGACTGGTGTCCTTCGGTTTGGTCTTCCCACTGGTGAACTTGAAGACATCACCAATCTCCACCACCTCCCAGCTTTCGGGGACGGGGCCGATTTCGGTTTGTTTTTGGGGTTCGTGGCGCAGGCCTTCGGTGAAGAGCTTGTGCATGAGCGCCTTTTTCAGCTCGTTGGTGGTCTGAAGGATTCGCTCCTGCGCTTCGATCGCCCGCTGCACCGTCGAAAGGATGTGCGCGATCTTCTTCTGCTCGGGGAGTGGGATCTTTGGAAAGCGTGCGCGCTCCTTATATGCAGTGAAGTCCAAGTTCCGAATCCCGGTTGTTCGTCGTTGGATATCTTCGGTCTGGCCGCTCTGGTAGAGCTCCATCAAACCGTAGAAAACGAACTGAGGGTCAAACGTGGCCTTATCCTTTACTCGAACTGCCGAAGTGAAGTTTGAGAAACTGAAATCGCCATCCTCGCGATCAAAGAAGACCACTCGCCCAACTGGCTGCTTTGGGCCGCCGCCAGAGCGTTCCAGAATAACATCTCCAGCCTCCAGTCGGCGCTTCGAAAGCTGTCTCTCTTCGACCTGAAGATAGGCAACATTTGAGTAATCGATCACCCCAGACGGAGTGAAGTTCGTGTTTCGGATCACACCGGCCTCGACGAACGGCTTCTTTTTCCCCGTCCACAGGCCATTGAGCGTCTCGAAGTGTTTCGAGTCCGCGACTGGAATTTTTGTCGCGTTCCAGTTCATACGCCAAGATTCTCCACAATCACCTTCAGCGCCTTGTCCGTCTCCCGCGCCTCGGCTTCGATTACCGGGACGCGGGTTTTCCAACCGGCCATGCGGGGGACAGGAATGTCCGCCCTCCGTTGTTTTCCACTCACGCCTTCCCTCCCTTCCGCTTCAGGTCTTTCTCCAAATCCTCGATGGCTTTCAAATCCTCCGCGTCGGCGTCGATGCCTTCCTGTTTCCGCCGTTTGGCATCGAAACTGTCGTAGCGTTCGGCGGCGATCGTTTTCATTGCCTCGTGGCTGACGGAGCCGAGTCCGTCGAGCATGGGTTGATCGTTGGAGGCGAGCATGCGGTCCACGCTGGAGCGCCAAAAATCGAGGGAGAGTTCCTTCTGCTGTTTGGCGCGGAGTTCGGCCTGTTCGAGGAAAATGACCACTAAGCGGTTGAGGGTATCCACTTCATCGGCGGTGAGGTAGTTCTTGGCAATGACGACGTCGAGCCTGCGAACACGGGCGCCGCTCCAACTCGTGAGGGCCATGTTCGGCTGCATCGGGTCGGCTCGGGCAACGATGAGCTCTGCGGCGGTCTGGCGGGTGGCGGCGTAGAGCAACTTGTTCTGGACCTCGGCGAAGAATACCTGGGTTTCCTTTTCCCGGGCCTCGTAGTCGCTGCTGAGGGCGAAGAGGTCGCGGATTTTCTGGTAAAAGCGTTTTTCGGAGGCCCGAATCTCGCGAATCCGGGCGAGAAGCTCATCAAAGTAATCCCAGCTGCCGGGGTTCTTGAGGCGTTCGTCGTCCATGACGAAGCCTTTGACCAGGTATTCCTTGAGGTGGGAGCTGGCCCACTGGCGGAACTGGACGCCACGCGGGGAACGCACGCGGTAGCCGATGGCCAGAATGAGGTCGAGGTTGTAGAGCAGGATCGTGCGCTGAACCTCGCGTTTTCCCTCGGATTGAACTGTCAAGGATTCCTTGACGGTTGCCTCGGGGGACAACTCCCCGTCCGAAAAGATGTTCTTGGCGTGTAGGGAGACGTTCTGCTTGGTGGTCTGGAATAGCTCAGCGATTTCGAGCTGGGTGAGCCAGACGGTACGGCCCTCAATGCGAAGGTCGAGCCGGGTACGACCATCGTTAGAAGTGTAGAGAACAAGGTCGCTCATATCCCGAGTTGTTTGAGGATTTGCTGGAGAGCCTTGTCCGTCTCCGCTGCCTCAGCTTCGATGACCTTCAGTTCCTCGGCGATCTCGGCGATGGGCCGGTAGGTTTGGGCGTCGCTGGTGTGGATGTAGCGACTGGGGGAGATGTTGTAGTCGTTCTTCTTCAGCTCGGCGTGATCGACGATGCGGCTGAGTTTCCCCTCTTCCTTCCAACCAGTGAGGGTGTCGGCGATCCGGTCGATGCCGGCGTCCGGGATGAAGTTTTTGGGGTCGCCCTTTTCGAAGACTTGGCTGGCATTGACGAGAAAGACTTTTCCTTTGCGCTCCTTCGCCTTGGCCTTGTTCAGGAACAGCACGATGCCGGGAGCGGTGGTGTTGTAGAAGAGGTTCTCCGGCAGGTAGAGGACGCTCTCCACGAGGTCGCGGTCCACGAACCACTGGCGGACGGTCCTTTCCTTGTTGGTGCCGGCATTGCCAGATCCACGCGAGGCAGCGCCGGTATCCCAGACCACCGCTGCGCGACCTTTTTCATTGAGGCTGGCGAGGATGTGCTGGGTCCAGCCCCAGTCAGCGGACGATTTGCCAGGAAAACCCGCACCGGCGGGGAAGCGGTCGAGTTCGTCGGCGTCGTAGTCGGCCTCAGTGAACCAGTCCTGGTTCCACATGGGATTGGCGATGACGCGATCGAAGGTGCGGAGCTTGCCCCGCTTGTCGCGGAACTTTGGGTTCTTGAAGGTGTCCCCGATTTCGATCTGCCCCTCCATGTCATGGATGATCATGTTCATGTTGGCCATGGCCCAGGTCTCGGGGGTATATTCCTGGCCGTACAGCTTGAGCGGAGCCGGTTTCACCTCGCTGTGGGCTTGCTCCATGGCGATCTCGCATTTCACCAGCAGGCCGCCAGACCCGCAGGTCGGGTCGTAGATCTCCATGCCGGGCTCGGGCTGGAGGACGCGCGACATAATGGCGCCGACCTCGGGCGGGGTGTAGAATTCGCCCGCACTTTGACCGCCACCTTGGGCGAACTTGCGGATGAGGTATTCGTAGCTCTTGCCGATGATGTCGGCCTCGACGTCTTCGAGCCCAAGGCGCTTGATGCTGATGGCCTCGATAAGGTTGGAGAGACGGTCGTCGTCGAGATCGCGCTGGCCATGAGTGGTGGCGTTGAAATCCACGCGGTCGATGATGCCCTGCAGCAGCGGGTTTTCCCGGGCGATGGCCCGCATCTGGGTGGTGACGCCTTCGCCGATCTTGTCGGAGAGCTTGCGAATGACCGACCAGACGGGCTGCTCGGGATCTTCCGGCAGGATCGGCAAATAGAAGCGGACGAGTTGGTGGTCTGCCTTCACGAGCTGGAAGGCTTTCTTGCGTGAGCCGACTTCCTCGGAGATGCGGTTGATCTCGTCATCAAACACGTCACAGAGGCGTTTGGTGAAGATCAGCGGGAGGATGAAGTCCTTGTATTTCGGCGCGTCCTTGGCCCCACGGATGGAGCAGGCGGCATCCCAGATCCAGGACTCCAGGGACTTGGTTTTTTCAGGAGGTGTGGCCATTCAGTTCAACTCAAAGAGGTTGGGGAAATGCATCGATACTCGGCCTGAAACACTGACGTCAAAGGCTAGCGGGGCACGCGCGGCCGCGGGGACAACAGAGGGCCGTTGACCGGGGTGGAACCCATCGAACCACAGCCCTAGGCCATGCAACGCAGGCTCCCGGTTCAATCGAACCAACTTCTCCAAACCGCCGGAAAAGCACGGCCTCGGATCAATCGTCTGAAGGAAGGGATTCACTGTTTTTCAGGATGCCGCTTGCTCAGCAAGGGCTGAATCGAAGGCTTCACGTGTTTAATCTGCGAACTACGCCTCGGGTGCAACTACCAAGCGCAACTAGATGCGCGCAACGCTCCACAATCGGCACGTGGCCCCATTCGGGCATCGTCCTGACGCTAGGATCGCCTTGGCTCGGCTGGTGGCCTATCATCCCCCCCATGCGTTGCATCGTCACAGCGGGCCCCACCGTGGAACCCCTGGATGCGGTCCGTCGATTGACCAATCACTCGACCGGCACCCTGGGAACCCAGTTGGCTAATCACCTCGCTGGCTGCGGCCATGACGTCCTTCTGCTGCGGAGCCGCACCGCCACGGCTGCCCCCGCACTGCACGCAGTCAGCACCGAGCGATTCGGAACCTCCCACGAACTCCTGACCTGCTTTCAGACCCATGCCACCCCCGAACCGGTGGCCATTTTCCATGCAGCAGCCGTTGGTGATTTTGAGATCGGCGCGGTTTATCGCCGGGAGCCCGACGGAACTTTGCTGCGCCTGCAGTCTGGCAAATATTCGACCCGAGACGGCGTGCTGCTGGCCGAACTGCGAGCAACCCCAAAGATCTTACCCCAACTGCGCGACCTATACCCGAGAGCGTGGATCACTGGTTGGAAATACGAAGTCGATGGCACTCGCGACGAGGTTTTGCACCGCGCCCGCGCGCAGTTAGAGAGCTGCCGATCCGACGCCGTGGTGGCCAACGGCCTCGCCTATGGACTGGGATTTTGCTGGTTGACTCACTCAGCCGAACAGCACCTCGACGACAGCGCTGCACTTAACCAGTGGATCAGCGATCGCCTCCACCATTGAGCCACAATCGCAGCCCCTCACCCGAGCCTCCTCAGCGAGCGGAGGCCTGACACCGCGCAGCCCACCAAAACCGCAGCGGAGC
>CAINWP010000244.1 GCA_903854475.1 uncultured Verrucomicrobiota bacterium | reverse complement strand
CGCTGAACCCATTGAGAGGATGATGGACGGTGAGCGCATCCCGGGCTGAAGGGGTGGTAGCAGTTCTGGCGCTCAGACCGGTGGGCGTGGTTTGGTTCGCAGCTTCCAACAGGTCCGATACTGCCGTGGAAGGAGGGCGCTCCTTGCCGTCCTCATCGGAGTGGCCGCGGTAGGATAGGATCAGCCGCTCCTGGCACGCCAAGATGGCCAAGAGCAGGCAGTGACGGTCCGAGTCTCGGATCGAAGGATCGCCCGTCGCTGGCTTCAGCACCAAGGGGTGCCAGGCCGGTCGATCTTCGGATCTCGGGAAGATCCCGTCATCCAGGCCTGCCACCACCACGACCCGTGCAGGCACTCCGGCATAATGGCGCAGGTCGGCGACGGTCATGCCGCCGTTGCCCCGACTGCCCGAGTCGCTCAAGGCGGGCAGCTTTTCGGTCAGAAGGCGTAGGTAGGCCGAGGCCTCTAGTGGGAGGGTCGGGTGAGCGGCCTTGCTGAGGGGTTCGAGGATGTCCCTATGGAGGGCCGCGGCCTGAGCGGCAGCGTTGCCGATGCGTGTCGAAAGGCATTCGCGGACGATTGTGCCCAGAGCCTGATTCCAATCGGCGATGGAGCGTGGCCCGACCGAGAACCATAGGTTTCGCGCCTCCGAGAGACGCGTGGCGAAGCGGGCCAAGCGAGCTAGCAAGGCCAGTCCCAGGCCGTTGGTGCGCTCGAGAGGCACAGTTGCTGGTGTGTTTCCTGAAGCGTCCAGCACGGTGTCCCGCTGACCCTCGGCCACCAACCCACCCAGGCCCAAGCGACGCAGGGCCCAGAAGAGATTCCAACGAGACTCCGGCACCTCTTGGTAGAGCCGTCGATGCTCTGGGGTGAGACCCCAGCGAAACTGGGCATCTTGAAGCCACTCGACCAGGGTCGGGCCATCGCCCTCGGCTTCATCTAGATCGAAGCGATCGGCGATCAATGGATTCTCGAGCAGTTCCTGGACCTCGTTCAGTGTGAGTCGGCCCTGCAGGCACTCCAGTAGTTGCAAGAGGCTTGCCGCGAACGGGGTCGGCACGAGCCCTCCTCCGCCCACCAACCGGAAGGGAAGGCGCGCCTCGGAACCTCCTCCCAGCGCGGCTTCGATGAGCGGGGCTTGTTCCCGCGGATTTGCTAACAGGATGAGAATTTCTTCGTGCCGAAGGCCCTCCAACTCTTGGAAGGCCTGTAGGATTCGATCCCGGCAGACTTCCAATTCTCGGAGGAGCGTGTGGGTGGCGTGGACGCTCAGAGAGGCGTCATCGGTGGCAAGCGGGCGTAGCGCTTCCGGAGGCAAGTGGGCTGCCGTGCGGCACGAGGTCTGGAGGCGTCCCAGCAGGGAATCAGGAGGCTCGGCGCTGTCGAGATCGGCACCGCCGTCACCCACAGCCATCAGGGTATCGGCCAATTGACGTTGGAGATCTTGGGAAGCGCGACCGAAGGCCCAGAGCAGCCCGCCCGGAGCCGGCTCGCTCGAGTCCTGCTCGGCCGTGCTGAGGGGGAGAGGGGATTTGGCTCGGCCCTTGGCCTTGGACTTGATGGTCAGGTCGGCCCAGTAATCCCGGCTGGGCGCCATGGCGAATAAGTGGATGTGTTCGGGCGCCTGTGCATGCAGGCAATGCAGCAGTTGGAGCAGGCGTTGGAACAGCCGGGCTGGCAGTCCCGCATCCAGCAGGATCCAGAGGTGCGGAAGCCCTCCCTTGGATCGCCAGGATTCCATCCAAGCCCTCGCCGAGGCGGCGAATTCGGTTTCGGTCTGGAGCCCGGGATGCGTCTTGAGCAGCTCGGCCACCGTGGTCTCGGCCACCAGTGCCGCCAGGAAAGAACCCTCGGGCCAAATCCGGTCGCCGGTACGGCAGAGGAGGGTTTCATGAATGACCCGGGCCAACTGAGTGGCTGAGGCCAGCACCGTCGCGTCGAGCGGGCTCAGTGAGGCTTCACGGGGCAGGGGAAACTCAGGCCTGTTCTGGAGACTGGGTAGGGCCGCAGCGATGGTCCAGCGGAGGCGTTCCACATCGAATCGGGCGCTGCCGCCGCCAGAAGCCTGCTCGATGAGTTCCCTCAGTTCGACTTCCTGGGAATGGCTCGCGATGCCTGAAGCGTTGGCCCAACGGTGGAGCGTGGCCTCCCGCAGCCCTTTTCGAGGAAAGATCAACCAATGCCGAGCCCGGACCTCGCAGATGCAGGCCAATTGCCGGGCGATTTCGTCCAGCAGGGTCGGGTGGGTCTCAGCGAGGTGGAGCATGGGTGCGTGCAGTCAGCGATCTCGAAGGATTCGGCGGTCGGGATCACAAAGCAACCCGATCACGAGACTCTTGTTATGAAGCCTCGCCAGCAACAGTGCGCAGCTGAGGCGGTATCGGAAGTTTCATCAAAGCTCAGCCCTTCACTGTGTGTGAGGGCCTAGTTGGTGAGTGACGACGGTGTCGCCGAGCGCATGGGCAGCTGGGATTTCGGTGAACGGGTACCCACCGTCAGGGTCTTACTTGGGATCTCTGCCCCGCCGATCACCGTCTTGCCCAACCCAGAATTCCCCAGCTGCAGAACCCCTCCCCATTTTCAGACAGGCTCTAAGGTTTCATCGAGATGAGAATCCCAGGGCGGCTTCGGATCGTGCCTGAGGCGTTAGTGATCACGCAGCGGTATTCGCTGCCAATGTCCCACAGCGTCGTGGCCGGGGTGGTGTAGCCGGTGTGAGTTGCACCCGGGATATCGGCTCGGTTCTTTTGCCATTGGTATCGGAGCCCGTCTCCCGTGGCTGACACCGAAAAAGAGGCCGCATTGGGTAAATCCACCGTTGCATCGGCCGGGTGGGTGGTGACGAGCGGAGCTCCGATGGCAACGGGTGCGCTGTCCGTGCGGGCTATCAGGTAGGTCACTTTGGCCGTCGTGCGGAATGTGAACTCGTCGTCCTCTTGGACGAGTGGCACCGCTTGCCCCGTGTCCGCCCGTGTCACGGTGATGCCGGCTCCGTCAAACGGACTTTGCATGACGCAGGGATTGCCGTGTTCGCTGAAGATCCGCACTGAGTCCACGATTCGACCTGCGGCCCGGTATCGTGCTCCGACGAGGAATGCGCCGACCGACCGTAGTCGCTGAAACTCGGCATCCACAGACCTATCCCAGTTGGGGAAGATACGGATCACCCCGTCTTGGCTTTGCAACAGCATCCCGTTGATGGCCTCGATGATTCCGGCCGTCTCGATGCCGCCCCCGTCTTTTTGGGACACGATGCCGTTGGGCTCGGGTTTCCAGCCCTTGATGGCCTGAATCACGCGATCGGCGGGGTAGCCCGCTCGGACGGCCATCACAAACATCATTCCGAAGTCGTTGCCATTCTGCCAACCGCACCAGCGCTGTGGGTGGAACATGTTGCCACGGTCGAGCGTGTTGCAGGTGGCCAACCGATAGGCCGGCAACGTCCGGTGACTGATGTTGTCGAAGGTGGTGGTGAACATTACCCCGGTGTTCCGCGCGCCACCCTGGTAATGCAGGGCCTCCATTACGTCGTGCACCGCGTCAGGCCGGAAGGTGACTTTCGATCCCCAGGCCTGGAGCGGGTACTCGCTCATGTGATCTAGGATATCCTGCCAGTGGGCCCGCCGGTCCGCATCGCGCCCGAGCTCGATGCTGGCCGCCACGATCTCGCGGTACAGGAACCGGATCGCGCCGAGGCTGAACATGTCATTCTTAGCGAACCAGTTGGCCCCCTCGTGGACCGATCCGTACACCTCGTATCGGCCGTTCACGGG
>CAINWP010000243.1 GCA_903854475.1 uncultured Verrucomicrobiota bacterium | reverse complement strand
GCCTACGACTTCTTGCTGCGCACCCGCAATGAGCTGCATTACGTCGCAGGCCGGGCCGCCGAAACCCTGACCCCAGTAGTCAAACCAGCCGTCGCGCTGGGCCTGGGATTTTCTGACCGTTCGCCCAGGGCCCGCACCGAGGCCTTCATGCGGGAATACTACACCCACGCCCGCAACCTGTACCTCACCACCCGCACCCTGGAACAGCGACTGGCGCTGGTCCCCAGCCCGGGAAACTCAAAGACAGGCAAAACCAAAGGTGGCAAACCCAAACGCGGCGCAGCCCCCGCCGAGGAGTTCGATGGATTCCGGATCTTGGACGGGCAGCTCCACATGGTGGACCGGGGCATCTTGCGTGAGGATCGGGGCCGGATTCTTCGGGCCTTCCTGGAGGCCCAAAAACGGGGACTTCAAATCCACCCCGACCTGGCCCAATTGCTCCGCCAGCAGGTGTCGCTGGTGGATCGATCCTTCAAGGCCAACTCGCACTACCAGGCCACCTTCCTGGAGATTCTCAACCACCGCGGCAATGTCGCGCCCTACGTCCGCGCCATGCACGAGGTAGGCCTCCTCGGCCGATTCCTGCCCGAGTTTGGCAAAATGACCAACCTGGTGCAGCACGAGTTCTACCACCAATACGCCGTGGACGAGCACACGCTCACTTGCGTGGCCAAACTCGATCAAGTCTGGGGAGCCGAGACTCGCCCCTTCTCCGGCTACACCGAACTCTTCCACCACGTGGAGCGCCCGTTTGTACTGTACCTAGCGCTGCTGCTTCACGATTGCGGCAAGGCCTTCCCAGGACGACGCCACGAATTGGTCGGGGCTGAACTGGCCCTGAAGGTCTGCAAGCGGTTCCGACTCGACGGCACCACCGCCCACACACTTTCGCTCATTATCGAGCACCACCTCACCATGGTGCAGACCTCGCAGCGGCGGGACCTTGACGACCCAGAAGTGATCCAAACCTTTGCTGCCCAAGTCCAGGGAACGGAGAATCTTGACCTGCTTACCCTGCACACCTTTGCCGATTCGATGGGCACGAGCGACACCCTCTGGAACGGCTTCAAAGATTCCCTGCTCCTCACCCTCCATCTGAAGACGACACGGGCTCTCCAAGGAACGACCGAATTCATTGAGGCAGAGATCCGCCAACGCCAACTGCTGCGCGAACAAGTTCAGAGCCTTCTGCCCAAGACCTTCTCGGAGGAGGAGTTCACAGCCCATTTTGAGGGTCTACCGGCCCGATACTTTCAAATTCACTCGCCGCGGCAAATCGCCCGAGATCTGACCCTCGTCCACCAATTCATCCACCTCCAACTCACTCAAGAAGACCGGGCCCTCGAACCGGCCGTGCTCTGGAACGAGGAGAAAGACCGTGGCTGGACTCGGGTCCACTTCTGCACCTGGGACCGGCCTGGGTTATTCACAAAATTCACAGGGGCTCTCACCGCCGCCGGGTTGAACATCTTTTCCGCGCAAATATTTACCCGTTCCGACGGCGTTGTGATCGACAGCTTCTATGTCACCGACGCCCGGACTGGGGCCGCACCCGACCCCTCCGTGCGAGAACGCTTCGAGAAGCTCATCCGGGATGTCCTCGCCAAGGGCACGGACATTCGTCCGGCCGTCCGAAAAATCGCTGCTCAGACACGCCCCCTGTACCAGGCACTGGCGGGGGAGCACATGGAGCCCAATATCCGATTTGAAAGCTCGGCTCCCAATGGAATCACCATCATCGACCTAGAAACCGAGGACCGGGTGGGCCTGCTCTTCGCCCTGTCTCAGGCACTCAGCGAACTCGGACTCAACATTGTCCTTGCCAAGATCGTTACAGAAAAAGGGGCGGCCATTGACACATTCTATCTCACCGAGAAGAACGGCTCACCCGTCATGTCCCCCGAGCGCCAGAACCAGATCGCGACGGAGCTGCGTCGTGTGATTCAGGATCTGTAACTAAATAGCGCCAATGACCGCTGCTGAGATTGTTTTAAATAGCAAAAAAAGTGTTGTCACCAGTCTCTACCGGTTCCTAGTGTCGCGCCTGTGATTTCCGCCATTTCGGCGGGGGCTGTGGACTGTGTCTTCAGCTCGTAGATTGATTATTGCAGTCAAACACAACGCAGAACTCAGGAAACAACATGAAGTTTAATAAGTGGACAGTCGCTCTGGCCGCCACCGGCGTGGTGAGCCTCGCTTCCGCGGTGCAGGCCGATGAGTCTCACCCGGTTAACACCGCGCTCAGCTCGACCACCCTCAGCGGTTACGTCGACACCTCCGCCATCTGGAACTTCGGTACCGGACACACGGTCGCCAAACGCTTCGCGAACACCGGTTCCGATCGTCAAGATGGGTTCAACGTGAACACCATCAACCTGCTGCTCGAGAAGCCCATTGATGAGGGTACTTGGAGCGCCGGTTACAAGTTCGAGACCATGTTTGGCCCTGACGCCAACGTGATGCCCGGCGCCCTGACCTCGGGTGTGGCCATCAAGCAGGCTCACGCCGTGCTGCGCGCCCCGATCGGCAATGGCATCGACTTCAAGATCGGCCAGTTCGACCCGATCGTCGGCTACGAAGTCACTGAGAGCTACAAGAACCCGAACTTCTCCCGCAGCCTCGGCTTCAACAACCTCGAGCCGTTCGGTCACACCGGCATCTTGGCCAGCTATCAGGTCAACGACATCATCGGCGTGTCCGGTGGCGTGGCCAATGGCGACAACGGCTTCGGTTTGAACGGTGGCAGCTTGACTGCTGGCGGCTTCAAATCTGGGCAGGAGGGCACCAGCTTCCGCGGCATCCTCGCTGAATCCTCGAAGGTGTACATGGGATCCGTGGTCGTGAAGGCCCCGGAGAGCGCTGGTTGGCTCTCTGGTAGCTCCCTGTATGTCGGCGCCGTGAACGGTGAGGGCAAAGGTTCCAGCAACGACCCGACCCTTTTGTACGTCGGTCTTTCCCTCGCTACCCCGATCAAGGAACTGAGCATCGGCGTCAGCGCTGACTTGCTTTTCAACGGCGGAGCGTCCAACACAAATGCCCTCAATCTGGTTCCGGGTAGGTTCAACAGCTACGCCAACGCCTACGCGTTCTACACTGGCTACCAGATCACCGAGAAGCTCAAGGCCAACAACCGCTTTGAGTACGCCACCTCCGGCTACGGCGCTTTCCTGCCCAACCGCGGCAGCAATGGTGACAAGATCATCGGTGAGACCTTCACCCTGGATTACGCCCTCTGGTCCAACGTGCTGACCCGCGGCGAGTTCCGCTGGGACCGCGCTGTGGACGGAGTTGCCAGCGGTGCTGGTCCGTTCAACGGTCAGAAGAACGATCTGAGCCTCACGGCCAGCATCGTTTACAAGTTCTGATCGACCGATCCTCGTGATCGGCGGGTCTAGAGTATGTCCTTTCAACCCCTCCCCGAAACGGGAGGGGTTTTTTCTTGTCCACTGTGGGTTCAATGCGG
>CAINWP010000242.1 GCA_903854475.1 uncultured Verrucomicrobiota bacterium | reverse complement strand
CTGAAGTTCCCGCAGTTTTGCAGCCGGGCAACTCTCTTCGAGGGAACAACCGGCATCGCGATCCGGCAGGATCACTCGCTTGGTAGGGTTCAAGATCTTGGCCGTTTCGGCCATGAAGTGCACCCCGCAGAAGACAATCACATCGGCTGAAGTCTTGGCTGCCTGCTGGGACAAGCCCAGGGAATCACCTACGAAGTCGGCCACGTCCTGGATCTCCGGCACCTGATAGTTGTGGGCCAGAATCACGGCGTTATGCCGACGCTTCAGTTCCAAGATCTCCCGGGAAAGGGCATCGAACTGCGCCGGAGGCATCGGCTTGCGGACAGAGGCGATCAGCGGATCGGACGCGTGAACCATGGAGCGAGGTTAAGCCGCAGGAGCCTCGGTGCCAAGGGTTGGGTCGCTTTGTCCGAGCCAGGCTCCGAACTACCACCAGCAGCCTGGCTCTGGCCCAAGCGGCCCGGTCGTCCGAGCAGAGTGAGCCTGTCCCTAGAGACTTTGTTCGAAACTGCAGGCATGGCTCCGGTTGGAAGATTGACTCAGGCCGGCGAAGTGCGCGGACTCTAGCCCAGCGAGCATGAATCCAGTGATCCCGAGGGTATCGACCCTGTCTCCAAATCCCAATCGGCCACCGCGATGGGGACTGTACGGCGGATCGTTTGATCCACTGCACCGAGGCCATCTGCTGGTAGCCCAAGCGGCTCTGGAAGAACTGGCGTTGGACCGGCTATTCTTCATTCCTGCCGCACAGTCACCCTTCAAGCCGGATTCCCGACCTGCCCCAGATGCAGCCCGATTACGGATGCTCCGCCGATCGCTGGCCGGCCAATCCCGCACCGAGGTCCATGACGATGAGCTGAGCCGAGGCGGCGTGAGCTACTCGATCGACACGGTCAACCTGTTCAATGCCCGGCATCCGGGAGCTGAACTCTTCTGGCTCATCGGGGCCGATCATGTACCCACCTTAACCCAATGGCGTGAGGCCGAGGCGTTGGCCAAGGCAGTGACGTTCGTGGTCATTCCCAGACCCGGCCAACCTCAGGCCTCCCTCCCCTCGCCTTGGCGACTCCAGCACCTGCGAGGGTGGCCGTTGGGCGTTTCTTCGTCGGAAATCCGGGACCGCATCCGTCGGGGGCTTCCCTTCGCGCACTTGGTGCCTGCCGGTGCGGCCGACGTCATCGCCTCTGAGGGGCTTTACCAGACCCCTTCTGAGTCGTAACGGTTCCATCAGATCCGGCGTGCTGGCCACGCAACCCCTTTCCTCCTCACTCAATCGTTACGGCTGAGTCGACGCGAGCGAGGCAGCCGACGCAGACGATGAGGATGCGGCCAGTGCATTAATACCGCTGGCGGCGTAGCCAGCTCCGAAGCCGTTGTCGATGTTCACCACCGTGAGACCGCTGGCGCAGGAATTGAGCATTCCCAAGAGCGCCGTCAGGCCGCCGAAGTGGGAGCCATACCCCACACTGGTGGGGACCCCAATAATAGGCCGGCCGATGAGGCCACCCACCACACTAGGCAATGCAGCCTCCATTCCCGCCACCACGATCACCACGTTGGCGGACTGAATCTCGGGAAGCCGGCGCAGGAGGCGGTGCAACCCCGCCACGCCGACGTCATAAATCCGCTGGACGGTGTTGCCCATAAAGTCAGCCGTCACCGCGGCCTCTTCGGCGACCGGAAGATCGGTAGTGCCGGCAGCCACGACAGCTATGACTCCGGGCCGCTTGGGCAGCGGCGATGTTTCAAGAGTCAGACAGCGGGCCGCCTCATGATGGATCGTATGCGGAAACTTCTCCTTCATGGCTCGGGCATGTTCCGGGGTCACCCGCGTGGTGAGAACTCGTCCGTCGGCCGCCAGAATTTCCCCGGCAATCGCTACCACCTGTTCCGGGGTTTTGCTCGCGCCAAAGATGACCTCTGGGAACCCCTTGCGCAGGGCTCGATGCTGATCGACGACGGCAAATCCGAGATCCACCACCGGGGCCGCCTGGAAGGCTTGAAGCACCTGCTCGACAGGCACCTGACCATTTCGAAAACGTTCTAACAGCGTGAGGGCTTCCGTGGGACTCATGGGATCGCAGTGTATCAGGGACGATGGGGGGGCAACGGGTCGGCCGCTTCGCGCAACCGTCGACGGGCCTCGGCCAGCCATTCGGGTTGATGATCCGCCACATTCTGTACTGCAGCGGGATCGGCCTTCAGATCATACAATTCGACCGTTCCCGCGGAGGAGCGCTCGACGGCCTTCCAATGGTCCCACCGGATGGCCCGACTCGGCGGAGCCTCGGCCGTTTCCCAGTACAGGCCACCGGCACGAATGGCGGGCTCCTTGAGCCCCCCCAACACTTCCGGAAGGAGTGAAATACCATCGAGACCCTGAGGGGCCGGAATCCGAGCCAGGGCCGCGACCGTGGGCAATACATCCCACAGGGCCACCGGGCGTTCGTTGGTCTGGCCGGCCGTGATCTTGCCCGGCCAACTGAAGAGCAGTGGCACCCGGAGCCGGGTCTCGGCCAACCGATCCTCCCCAGAAGCGGTTGCGCTGACACTGGTCACCACAAGGAGCGTCTCGCGCCGGATGCGGCTCTGCTCGAGTTCCCGAACCACCGCACCGACAAAGGTATCCCACTGCAATCGATGGCGTCCGCGCACATCTTCAGAGGCAACGCCACCGGGTAGCGGATGAGCCACATACAGAAAGAATGG
>CAINWP010000241.1 GCA_903854475.1 uncultured Verrucomicrobiota bacterium | reverse complement strand
GAAGGACATGGTGCAGAGGGGAAAAGAGGGGAGTTCAGTCCGAAGACTGGACCCTTCAGATGCTGAAATCCAACCAAGACCGCAAAGACTCCGCCCCTCGCCCGCTTGTGTGGGATTTGCCGTCGACACCCCGCATTCCCCAGAAGCCTGTCCCCAGCGAAAAGGTTGGGTTCTTAATTGAGCTCAACCCGCCCTCAGCGCTGTTTTTTTGACTGCGGTTGGGTGGCAGGGCTGGGTGTAAAAACCGTCGGGCACGCTGCGCGTGATACACGGGGATAAATCACCCTGATTGCTGGTTCCGATCCTCTGCTGATGGCTGTGAATTTCAGGCAGAACCAGGAGCGCGAATCTTCAGCGGAGGTGGATTCATGGGATCAACGGATCGTTCCCGGAACTTGCGGCCTTCGCCAAGAAACGAGGGTGAGCCAGAGAATGACGGCGGCCGTTGCGGCAGTGCAGGCGGGAGCCAACCCGGCGTCGGGCGGAATGGAACCACCCGATGCCCGGTTGAAGCGGAGAGTGCCCGCCAAGGTTGCTTCGGGACCCGGAAACGGCGCGGTGGCAGTCTCGTGGCCATCCCGATCGATGATTTGGGAAACTCCAGAGCTGGCCACTCGGAAGATCGGCACGCGGTACTCCGCGGCCCGGATCACCGCCATGCGGGCATTGAGTTGGTGTTCGTAGGCGCCCCATTGCTCGACATCCATGGTGGGGATCAGGAGGGCGACGGCACCCTGTCGGATGAGGCCGTCCATCACCTGCCGGTAGCTGGCGTCGTAGCAAATGGCGATGCCGAGTTTGCCCCACGGCGAATCCCAGACCGTCTGCGATGGGGCCGGTTCGCCATCGGCAAAGAACTGAATGGGCCGTGACTTGACCTGCTGGAAAACCACTTCGCCGTTGGTGCTGATGACAAAGGCCGTGTTGTAGAAACGCTCCTTGGGCGCGTTGGACTGGAACCAGGGCAACCCGCTGGCGGAAAGGGGCGTGGCCATTGCGGTTCCATTTGTGCCTGCTATCGCCGGTGTCCTGGCGGCCGACGCCATGGCTTCGGGAGCCGGGGTCTCGATGGGTTGCTTGCCTCCTACCACCAGCCATTTGCGGTTTTTCCGGCACCAGTTCTTGAGCGCCTTGGTCGGCGGGCCTTCCAGAGAGTACTCACTGAGCAGGATCAACTCGGCTTCCGGGTGAGACCGAGTGAGTGAGTCGAGTCCTTTGAGGAGGTCCGGAAGCGCTGGGAACTCCAGTTGGATCCCGGCGACTTGGAGTGTTTGGGTGGCTTTATCCTCCCTCGACGTCGGTAACAGAGTGACTAGGGCAAACACGGCGAAGGCGCTTGAAACGCCGAGCCAGGCCCTTCGACGTGAGGCTCGATCGGTTGCCGAGAGCAGCATCGCGCCTTGACCGGCGGCGTAGGCAAACCCGAAGCCCACGCCATAGATCCCCAGTCGTTGCAAGATTTGCGGAGCCAGTTCCGGCGGCCAGCATTCGCCAGCCGTGAACCAGGCGAAGCGCAGCCACCACACCTCGCTGCGCAAGTATTCGATGCCGCACCAAAGCACGGGCAAGAGCAGGCTGGCCACTCGGCTACCCCACCGAACCTCGACCCGGTTCAAAACCAGGAGAAAAGCGGCGTGGAACAAGGACAGGATGAGCCAAAGTGGGATGGCGGCGGCTTTGAAGATATCCCCGAGGAAGCGCGTTTGCGGGACATACACGCCCAGCCCGATCACCAGCCCGACGTAGAACGCGTGTCGGGGTGTGGGCAATTTCCTCAGTTCGAACAGGCTTCCGAGATATCCCAGCACCAGCCACCAGAAATCTTGGAAAACAAAGGCAGCCTGAAAGGCCCCCAGAGCCCCCAGGGCCAGCAGGGTTGCCGGGATCGCTGTCAGAGTCGGCGGGCGGATCATCGTGTCGGGGTGATAGTTGAGGGATCTGGCGGCAAACTAGGTCGCACCGGCGAGCACAAGCAAGGCAACGCGTCGTCGCAGCAGACAAGTCGCTCCCTCAGTCCGGTTGGCAACCGGGCAAGAACCCTCACCGGAACGATTTGGTCGTGTGAGCCAGAGGAAACAGGGGAGTCTGAAGAGGATTTCTTCGCTCAAGGGCGTTTTTCAGGGTTGGCATCTGGTGAGGCGAGTCCAGCATCCATGGCAATCCATGAACGCTCGCACTCTCAGGCCGCTGGCCCGCTGGGTCCTTTTCGCTGCGTTGGCCTGTGGTTCGCAGGTCGTTGAGGCGGCGCCGGTTTCGGCCACGGCGGGTCCGGTCCAGTTCAATCGCGACATCCGACCGATCCTCTCCGAGCACTGTTTTTCGTGCCACGGTCCGGATGTCCAGAAGATGAAAGGGGGGCTGCGTTTGGATCGCCGCGAGGAGGCACTCAAGCCAGCCAAGTCAGGCAAGAAAGCGATCCTGCCGCGCGATGCCGCAGGGAGTGAATTGGTGCACCGTCTCCTGAGTGATGACATCGAAGAATTGATGCCGCCGCCCGAGGCGCACAAGCCGCTGAAGCCGGAACAAAAGGTATTACTTCAGCGGTGGATCGCTGAGGGAGCCGAGTATCAGGGACATTGGGCCTATCAACCCATCGTTCGCCCGGCCGTTTTGGCGGGCTCGGAGGGGGAGGGTGGTATCGATCGGTTGGTTCGAGCCCGTTTGGAGTCGTTGAACCTGAAGCCCGCGCCCGAGGCCGATCGCCGTACGCTGGCCCGACGGTTGAGCTTGGATCTTACCGGCTTGCCGCCGACCCCAGAATGGGTGGACGCCTTCGAGGCCGACTCCGCCCCCGGTGCCTATGAGCGGTGGGTGGATCGCCTGATGTCCACGCCTCAATACGGGGAACGCATGGCCAATGGGTGGCTCGATCTCGTGCGCTTCGCCGACACCGTCGGCTACCATTCCGACAATCCGCGGAACATCTGGCCCTACCGCGATTACGTCATTCGCTCGTTCAACAACAACAAGCCCTTCGACCAGTTTACTCGGGAACAACTGGCCGGCGATTTGTTGCCGAATGCCTCGATGGAGGCCCGGGTGGCTTCGGGCTTCAACCGACTCTTGCTCACCACCGAGGAGGGCGGGGCGCAGGAGAAGGATTACGAGTCGCGCTACCTCACCGATCGGGTTCGCGCCGTCGGCACGGTTTGGATGGGGCAAACCATCGGGTGTGCCCAGTGCCACGATCACAAGTTTGATCCCATTACGGCCCGTGATTTCTACTCGATGGGCGCCTTCTTCGCCGATGTGAAGGAGGCCATCATCGGCCGGCGCGAAGACGGTATGCTCGTGCCCACCGAGCCTCAAGCCGGTGAACTGGCTCGACGGACGACCGAGGCTCAGCGCCTCAAGGAGCGCTTCGAAGGACCTCATCCGGAGCTGGAGGGTGCCTTTGGACGCTGGCGGCAGGAACGACTGGACGCCCTGCGATCGGACTCACTGTGGACCGCGACCGCTCCCACTTCAGCCGATTCAACTGGGGGTGCGACCGTGACGATTCGCGACGACCGTTCGGTGCTCATCGGAGGCAAGAATCCGGACACCGATAGCACGGTGGTCCGATTTGCCTCACTGCCGGAGCGGGTCGTCGGTGTGCGCGTGGACGTGTTGCCCGACAAATCTCTGCCTTCTCAAGGTCCGGGCCGCGCCGGTAATGGCAATTTCGTGCTGACGGAGGTCGTGGCCCGCGTGGTTCGTGAGGGTGCTCTGGCGCGTGAAGTTGCCTTTGATTCGGTGTGGGCCAGTCACGAGCAAACGGTGTCGGCCGACAAGAATCCCTACGGCAAATGGTCGGCGGCCTCGGTCATCGACCAAGACGCCCGCGGCACCTTCGCTGGTTGGGCTATCTTGCCCGAGGCGGGCAAGCCCGCGCAGTTGCGCTTGCACCTGAAGGAGCCCCTCAGCCTGGCCTCCGGAGAGCGCTTAGAGATCGAGTTGCAACAGAAGCACGGCCATGGAAACCACACGCTGGGGTGTTTCCGTATCGGGATGGCCACCGACGCAGCGGCGGTCGTGCCGCCCACGGTTCCGGTGCCCAACGCAGATTTGGCGGAGCGTTTGAAGGTGGATCCGGCCGCTCGGACGCCCGAGCAGTCGGCCAAGTTGTGGTCCGAGTTCAAGGTGGTCGCCCCGGAATTGGCAGACCTTCGCACGCAACGGACCGCAGCCGACAAGGCCCGTGCCGACTTCGAGGGTACCCTTCCGCGCACGCTCATCACCGAGCGCTCTGAAAAGCCCCGGACCGTCAGGGTGCTGCCCCGTGGCAATTGGCTGATCGAAACGGGCGAGATCATGGAACCGGCCATCCCGTCCCACTTCCGGCCAACCGCCCCGGCGGCCTCCGATCGGCGACTGAACCGCTTGGACTTGGCCAACTGGTTGGTGTCGCCCGAGAACCCGCTGACTGCGCGGGTGGTGGTCAATCGCTACTGGCGTCAATTCTTCGGCACCGGCCTTTCCAAGGTGATCGACGATTTTGGCGCCCAGGGCGAACCGCCGCGGTATCCAGAATTGCTCGATTGGTTGGCCGCGGAGTTCCGCGAGAGCGGTTGGGATGTGAAAAACCTCGTCCGTCTGATGGTCACCAGCCGGACCTATCGGCAGTCCTCCAGCGCTCCGCGTGAGTTCCTGGCTCGTGATCCCGACAACCGAGATTTGGCCCGTCAGGGACGCTGGCGCATCGAGGCAGAACAAGTCCGGGACTCGGCGCTGCAGGTCTCCGGCCTGTTGGTGCCTCGAATCGGTGGTCCGAGCGTTCGGCCTTACCAGCCCGACGGATACTGGGAGAACCTCAACTTTCCGCAGCGTGGCTACGACGCCAGCTCGGGTGGCGATCAGTATCGGCGCGGCCTCTACACTTGGTGGCAGCGTTCCTATGTGCACCCGAGCATGTTGGCCTTCGACGCGGCCACTCGCGAGGAGTGCGCCGCGGAGCGCAACCGCTCCAACATTCCCCAGCAAGCTCTGGTGCTCTTAAATGACCCGAGTTATGTCGAGGCGGCCCGAAGCTTCGCTGCGCGTATTCTCCGGGAAAGCTCTGGCGACGACGCGACACGGCTCACCTGGGCCTGGCGTCAGGCGCTCTCCCGCGCTCCACAAGACTCCGAGGTGGCCGCGCTGCGTCACCTGCTCGAATCCCAGCGGACTGCCTTCGCCAAGGACCCGGAGGCCGCTTCGAAATTCACCCAGACCGGCAAGGCTCCGACGCCGGCCGGCTTGGATCCCGTTCAATGGGCAGCCTGGACCGATGTGGCCCGTGCCCTCCTCAACCTTCACGAGACCATCACCCGTTCCTGACCATGAGCCCATCCACGGAGATCCGTCAGTTTCTTCAGCAGCAACAAACCCGACGTTTGTTTTTGGGTCGCGCGTCTCAAGGCCTGGGTGCCTTGGCGCTGGGTTCTATTCTCCAACCGCGGATCCTTCAGGCGGCCAGCGCGGCCCGAACAGTGAGTGGCGCGGTGGCTCCATTGCACTTTCCAGCGAAGGCACGGCGGGTGATCTGGCTGAGTATGGCCGGTGGTCCGTCGCATCTGGAAACCTTCGATCCCAAGCCCAAGCTGGCGGAGATGCACGGCAAGCCGATGCCCGAGTCGTTCACCAAGGGTAAGCAAATCGCCCAGCTCCAGGGACAGAAGTTGGTTTGCTACGGACCGCAGTTGCCCTTCAAGCGTTTCGGGAAAGCCGGTGTCGAACTGTGCGACCTCTTTACCCAATTGGGCTCGGTGTCCGATGAGATTTGCTGGGTGCGTTCCATGACGAGCGAGGCCATCAATCACGATCCGGCCCACATGTTCATGAACACGGGCTCGCAAATCGCGGGTCGCCCGAGCATGGGTTCGTGGGTGACCTATGGGTTGGGTTCCGAGGCGGAGAATTTGCCGGGTTTCGTGGTGCTGACCTCTCTTGGGCGCGGCGGCCAGAACCAACCGATTGCCGCGCGTCAGTGGGCGCCCGGCATGTTGCCGAGTCGGTTTCAGGGGGTGCACCTGCGAGGCAAGGGCGATCCGGTGATGTACCTGGGAACCCCGCCGGGAGTGACCCGCGAAGGGCAGCACGAAGTGGTGCGGACGATCAACGATCTCAACCGGCAGCGCGACGCCGTGGTGGATGACCCAGAGATCTCAACCCGCATCGCCCAGTACGAAATGGCCTTCCAAATGCAGTCGAGCGTGCCGGAGCTGATGGACACGGTGAGCGAGCCGGCTTCCATTCAGTCGCTCTATGGTTGCAAGCCTGGGGATGGATCCTTCGCTTCGAACTGTCTTCTGGCCCG
>CAINWP010000240.1 GCA_903854475.1 uncultured Verrucomicrobiota bacterium | reverse complement strand
AGCGCGCCGATCGTGCGGGGCGTGGAGCTGAGTGTATTCATGCGTGGGTTGGTGTGTTGTTGTGAACGGTTCCCGAACCGACTCGTTGCCTTCTGACAACACCTCCAGTGCACACTCCCTCCATCAAGGGTTTGTGAGGAACACTCCTGAGAATTGTTAAGCGGTGGTAAAAACGCATCGCAGGCATGTGGCCATGCGAGTGCCTGGATTCATTGAGAACGGGCGTTTTCAGCACTCGAAAAGGTCACGACTCCGCCCCGTGCAGAAGCGCGAACCGTTCGCTGTCGCCCTGCCGCGTGACGCGGGAGGCGGGAGGCGGAGACATCCCTCACAGAGAGAGGGGTACCGTTGATTACGGAGCCTGACGGACCTCAGTGAGCGTGCCCGGTTGGGGCGCCGTCACGCTTTGGCGTTGGCCGCCGGGCCAGACGACCTCGATTGATTCCACGCCCGTGGCTTCGCCCAGGCCGAAGGTGAGCGGCAGGGCGCTAGAACTGAGGTAGCCGCGATTGGCCGTCACGGTGCGCCACTGGGTTTTGCCGCCCGCCTTGAGTTGCACGGTCGCCCCGAGGGCGTCGCGATTGGCCCGCGTGCCCACCAGTTTGAGCCGCACCCAGCGGCGATCGATGGGCCGGTCATTGCGCAAGAGGAGCGGCGCGCCACCGGTTTGGGTGAAGAGCAGGTCTTCGTCACCGTCGCCATCGAGATCGGCTTGCGCACAGCCACGGCCCACGATCGGCGTGAACAGGGCGCTGCCCGCCTGTTCCGGCCCCACCGGCACGAAGCCCGCAGCACCGGCATTCCAAAACAGTTGGGCCGGCTGACGGTACTTCTGGCTGGCTTGGACCTTGGTGATTTCTTCCTCCAGATGGCCGTTGATGCTCACCAAGTCGAGGCGCCCGTCGAGGTCCCAGTCGAAGAACATCACACCAAACTTTAGCGGCAGACGGCTGGTGGGACCGATTCCCCAGGAGATGGACTCATCGGTGAAGAGACCCGCTGTGGCGTTGCCGACATACAGTGCCGTCATTTCATTGGCGAAGTTACCGATCGCGATGCCCAGCTTGCCGTCGTCGGTGAAGCGGGCAGCGTCGATACCCATGGCCCCACGCGTATTGCCGTAGCTATCGAAGGCGATGCCCGTCAGAGCTCCGACCTCCTTGAAGTGGCCGTCGCGCTGGTTCTCGAAGACGAAGTTCTGGACCGTGTCATTGGCCACGACGAGGTCGGTGAACCCGTCGGTGTTGAAATCTACGGCCACCACGCCGAGCGACTTGGCCGCGGGGACCCCAGTGGATGGATTAGTCACTTGCACGCCGCCCTCCTTGCTAATGTCGGTGAAGCGCCCGCCGCCGTCGTTGCGGTACAAGTGCGGGAACGATCCCTGGAAATTCATGGGCGGCCCGTAGGCTCGGGTGGATCCGTCGATCTTGTAGCCCACCTCGGCGTCGATGGCTCGGGACCAGTTCACGTAGCTGGCCACGAACACGTCGAGGTCGCCGTCGTTGTCGAGGTCGAACCACGTGGCCGCGGTGCTCCACTCGTCCGGACTGCCGCCGACGCCGGCCGTTGCGGTAACATCCTTGAAGTGTCCGCCCTCCTCATTGTGGAAGAGGTGAGCCCCACCCACGGCGGTGATCAGGACGTCGGGCTTGCCGTCGTTGTCGTAGTCACCCACCGCCGCACCCATGCCGTAGAATGGTGTCTCGAGGCCTGATCCGGCCGAGATATCGGTGAAACGAATGGCTCCGCCCGTTGGCGTGTCGTTGCGGTACAGGGCGCATCCGGGCGAGGCCGGTCCTTGGGTATCCCAAGGCCAGCGGTTGCCATTGACCAGAAGGAGGTCGGCATCGCCATCGCCATCCGCATCGAAGAAGGCCGCGCCGGCTCCCATGGTTTCGGGCAGCAGCTTTTCGCCGGTGGCTCCCGTGAAATGACGAAACTGGATCCCTGCCGCTGCGCTCACCTCGGTGAACGGCACCTTGGGCAGGGTAAGCTTTTGAGCAGTTTGAACCGTTTGTGGAGCTGCCAGCGGCGTCACCTGAACCTTGGCCGGCCCCGAGGTCTTGCGCAGCGCAAAGAAGGCCCCGGTGCCCACGACTCCCAACGTGATCAGGGCGACCAGCGACCAGCGGAGTCCGGTACGGATGGCGCGGTCGTCGGACTCGACCCACTCTTCGGATTCGTTCGGGCCCTTCGGATTCTGGGACATGTCGGTGGAAAGATATCAGGGAGTGGAACCGAGGTCAGCGATTCAGCGCGCGGCCGTGGTCTTGGAGGGCAGGGGGACGTGGGCGGGTTCGACCGTCGTCACGGCCCGGGACTGCGGCGCACCGATGGACAGGCTCTGCGGATGCTGCAGGTCGTAAATCACGATGGCCTGGGTGGCATGGTCGGCGGCGGGATTGTTGCGTCGGGCGGTGGCCACGGCGCGGTCGCGGGCGTTGTCGTCGGGCCGGTAACGCTCGTGGAGCTTTCGGTGACGTTCGCTGGCAGCGTCGTCGCCGAGTGCTGCATGGATCAGACCCAGGTTGTAATGCGCGGTGAGATTCTCGGGGTCGATGGTCAGGGTGCGTTCGAAGCGGGTGGCCGCGGCCCGCAGGAACTCCTCCTTTCGAGCCGGATTGGCGCGTTCCATCTTGGCCCGCTCGAAAAGAGTCTGCCCCAGTTCATTGATGACCTCGTAATCACGGCTGAAATCGAAGCCGCGCTTTTCCAACTCCGGATAGCGGTCTTCGAGAATGCTCGTGAGCTGCTGGATGGACTCGTCGAGGAACCCGTTCTGCTTGTTCACCAGGCCGTTGAGCCAGGCGATGGTCCAGCGGTTCCCGGGCGGGTCGAAGCGCTTGGCGTCGTTGGCGCGCTGCAGGGCGGCTACTGCGTCATCGAGCCGGCCTTCCTTGAAGAAGACGCGAGCGAGGTTCAGCGGGCCGTCGGCGCGGCCGAGGGCTTCCACTCGGTTGAAGGCGCCGGCCGCCTGGATGAGTTCGCCCTTCTCGCTGCCCTTGTCGCCCTTGAGGAAAAGGCCGATGCCGTAGTCGTTCCAGCGCTGCCACTCCAGAATTTTGGACGGTGCGTTGGTGCTCGCGGTCGCCCCATTGGCTCCGCCATCGATCTCGAACTGAATCCGGTCAGAGGCCATGACGGTGACCGGCAGGTCGTTGGTGAGAAGCAACGGACCGCCGCGGACGTAGTTCGACGCGTAGGTGTAGTTGAAGTAAATGGTGTCGAACTTCCGGTAGTTGACCTTCACCTCGACCGTCAACGGGGAACGCTGCTGTTCGGGCACGGTGAGCTTGTAGTGCAGTACATGCGCCGCTCCGGGAGGGATCTGGTTGTTGTAGAGCGGGGTGAAGATGTCCTGCGCGTTGCGGCTGTCGATGCGGTTACCGTCCTTGTCGAGCATGTAGACGTTGAGGAAGTGGGACCACGGGTCCACCTCGCCATGACGCCCGGTGGCTCCGGATCGTCCCACCACCTGGCCTTGCCCATCGGTCACCGACACATCGGCCCAGATCTCGTTGGAATCCACCGTGCCCTGGGTGAGCGGGTGTCCCAGTTTGAGCGTCCGGACCACCGTCTCGATGAGGTAGGTCTTGCCCGGCTTGAGCCGGGGCAGGGTAGGGCGCAGCGGTGCGACGAGCGGCGAATCAATGGTGCCGCCCTCCTTGACGCCGAAGAGGTCGACGCGAATGCAGTCCTTCAGGAAATCCTGCTGGCGACGAATGGCTTCCTTTTGCTCTGGCCCGGCGGGCAGCACCTTGGCCGGAACACCGGTGTTGGCTCCCGGGAACGCATGGCTGTGGACGGCCAGGAAGTCGTTGGTGCCGTATTTCTTGGCCCCGAAATCCGCAGAGGCCTGCAGCGGCATGTGGCATTCGGCGCAGTTGGCCTTGGCCTTGTCGGGATAATAGAACGACCGGGCATTCACCCCCGACACGCCCGAGAGCAGGTACGAATCGTAGTGGTTCTGGCCGCGCAGGAACTCCTTGTAGTGGTTCACCGCGTAGGGGATGCCCACCTTGTGGCAGGTGGAGCAAAACTCGGCTGTCTTGTGGAAGGGCTTGAGGAAGGTCTCCTTGTGGAACTGCGGCTTGCCCTTCACCAGTTGCTTATTGACGAAATAGGCCAGCGAGTTGGTGGGCGCGAAGGCAAAGGGGTAATGCACCGGTTCTTCGATGGTGTAGTTGCCGTTGCCGATGGGGCCCTTGTCAGCGCCTTCCAGGTGCGTGATGGAGTGACACGTCACGCAGGTGATGCCCGCCTGCGAGGTCGGGTGGTTCACCATGTCGAAGTTGGGATCATCGAAGGCCCCGGAGAAGAACGGCACCGGGTCATGGCAGCCGGCGCACCAGCGGGAAGCCTGCACCGATCCGTCGCGTTTTAGGGCCGCCTCACGGGTCTGGCGGATGCTGAACAGGTAGAAGGGATTGTTGAACGAGCTGAACTTGTGCGCCGAGTGGATGTACGAGTTAAAGACGTCCTTGTGGCACTCCAGGCAGTAGTCGTTGTTCATCAGCGACTTGGCCGGGATGAACTTGCCGTTGGCCGTCCGGGCGCTGCTGGGCATGAAGTACTTCTCGCCCGAAGCCGGCGCCTTGGCCGACCAAATGCGTGGATCGTGCCGGTGGAAGGCCACCAAAATGGCGACAGCGGCAGCCACCGCAGTGCCCCAGCTCACGCCCATCTTCCAGCGAATGCGTGGCCCGGCCAGCCGGTGCAGCAGATAAAGCCAGACGCAGAGCAGCGGCGTGATGATGTGAGCCCAATACGCCACGGACCGACTGCGCTCACTCTTGACCTGAATCCACTCGAGGCCATCGAAGCGCACCAGCACCACGCCCGAGATCAGCACCACGAGACTGATGGCGAAGAGCGCATAGCCGACATACACGGCCTTGCGATTGGGCCGATTCCAGGTGTTGGCGATGTGGACCCAGTTGAAAATCAGGAAGGGCACCACGAAGAGCAGCCCCAGGATGAGGTGGGCCAGGAACTGAATTTGGTAGGCGTAGTTCTGGTAGCTCACCCCGCTGGCCCGGTCTTTCCAGGTCATGAAGGTGACGGTGAGCAAGTACACCGAATTGGCGCCCAAGAGCGCCAAGAGCACCCAAATGATGTTCAGCACCCAGCGCAGCCGCGGGCCGATGGCGCGGACGTAGCGCTTCGGTGCGGCCGGTGGATTGGATTTCGGGTCGGTTTCTCCCATGAGCGTGAATGGATAAAGAAACTATCAATCGCGGTTTTCCACAACTGGGGGGTGAATTGGACCTGGCCGGGGGCGAAATGCTTCGGGCTGACCTCGGTTACCAAGACTTGTGGCCGGGTTCGGGTCTTTTCTTCCCACACCGAGGTTGATGATTCTCGGTTTTTCCCGTCAGCCTTGACCCATGGCCGATGCTCCGGTGCCCACTCCCGCCGCCCTGTCCAAGGGGCAAATTTTTCTGAGACGCCTCGGAAGCACGCTCTTCCTGTGGTCGATTGTTTTGGCGGCCATTTTTTCGACCGATCCCTTCATCCGCAGCTATGTGTTCCTGGGATTGATGATTGTCTTGGCGGGGACGGGCTTAGTGGAGTTCTACGGCATGGTCGAGCGGCGCGGGTTCGTGTGCTTCCGGTTCTGGGGTTTGGCCAACGGGCTCCTCCTCATGGCCTCCACCTTCGTGTACCTGACGGTGTACCAGCCCGGGTCGCGATTCTCGGGCCAGCCCTCGCGCGCGGCCGATTTCGAATCGGCGGTGTTGGTGCTCTTCGTGCTGGGCTTGTGCTTGCGGGAGTTCGTCTCCAAGAAAAACCAGGGCAACGCCATGACGGCCATTTCCATGACCTTGCTGGGCCTCATGTACGTGCCGTGGCTGCTGAACTTCATCCAGAAGATCAATTTCTTCCCCGGCGTGGATGGGCGCTTCTACGTGCTCTACTTCATCGTGGTGACCAAGTTCAGCGACGTGGGGGCCTACTGCACGGGGTCGCTCATTGGCCGGCACAAGATGATCCCGCGCATCAGCCCCGGGAAAACCTGGGAGGGATTCGCCGGCGCGGTGGTCATTTCGACGGCGTGCTCGCTGGGCCTGGCCGCGTTGTTGGGTGATCGATTGGCGGGGATGACGCCGTTCCATGCCGTGGTGTTGGGTGTGATCCTGAGCGTCTCGGCCGTGGTCGGTGACCTCATCGAGTCCCTCTTCAAGCGCGAGGCCGGCGTGAAGGATTCCGGCCGATTCTTCCCAGGCATCGGCGGCATCCTCGACCTCCTCGACAGCCTCCTCTTCAACGCTCCCCTCATGTACCTCTACCTGAGGCACGTGCTGCGGCATTGAGCGAAAGCGGGCTCAGAAGGAATATTAACCGGGTGAGCCCCATTTGAAGGGTTTACAAACAAGTAGTCGGTTGAGGATGTTTCGGTAATGCCCATCCCTGAGCCGACAAACAAATTCAGAATTTGTGGGGAAAGCCTGTTTCGCTGGGGCGTTTGGTTCTTCGTGGCGACGTTGGTCTGGATGCGGGCGGTGGATGGGGGGCATTCGCCGTGGGAGATGAACGAGGCGCTCGAATTGCTAAAGGTGCGGGTGCTGATGGCTGATTCGCTGTGGTACCGGACGATGTGGGATGATCAGCCCGCAACCTTAATGTGGATGTTGCACGGGTGGTTTGCGGTGACCGGGGCCTCGGTGGAGGCGGCTCGGGTTTTGGTGACGGCACTAATAACCGTGGCGCTGTCGGCGGTGGCGGCGCGGGCCGAGTCGCTGGTGGGGCGTTGGGCCGGGCTGGCGCTGACGCCGCTGCTGTTGGTGAACCCGGAGCTCACCCAATTAATGGGCGCCTGCATGCTCGAACCGACGTCGATTGGGCTGGCCCTGATGGGCGGCCTGCTGTTCTGGAGCCGTCTGGAGCGCCCCACGGGCTGGACGATGGTCGGGGCAGGGGCTCTCACCGCCTGGGCGCTGTCCGTGAAGTTGACGGCGGCCTTGCCGGCGCAGTTGGCGTTCTGGGTATTTTTGCACGCCCTCTGGCGGGCTCGGCGGGGTGATCGGGCGTTCCGGTTGCGGATCCTACGCAATGCGGTGCTGTTCGGCGGGGT
>CAINWP010000239.1 GCA_903854475.1 uncultured Verrucomicrobiota bacterium | reverse complement strand
CGCCGAGCGCGGCGGCGCTCGCGCGAATTGTCATCCGGACGTCTCGATCGCGTCCCGGATGGTGGGGCTGTTCGGATCGCCGGGCTCGGACGGGATCCACTGTCCGCAACTGCCTTCGCCAGTCAGCCACTCGCGGAAAATTAAGATATCGCCTGACGTCACGGCACCTGCGATGCGCTGGTAGTAGTCGGCGAAGTCCTTGTTCGAGGGTTCCACGGGATTCGCCGGCTCGGGGTTCGTCACCAGGTCCGATGGTGTGCCCGTCAGTCGCCAGTCGTTGTAGACATCGAACGCGCTGCGGCAGACGATGAAGTTCCTCACGATGCCTTGCGCCATCCCAGACTTTCGTGAGCCTGTTTCGCCGTTGATACGCTCCAGCGCCACAGGGTTCGCCAGCACTTCACTGACGATGGCCGTGTCGAGGCCCTTCAGCGCGTCGGATGACGCGGCGACGGAATCGTCGCCGCTCCCACAGGCGGAGAGTACGAAAAGCGCTGCGCACGCCACTGCCGCGATCCTCAGCGTTGCTTTCATCTTCTGGTCTCCTTCGTTACGTTGGCCAACGGTTGCAGATGAACGCGTTAGCCGTGGCCCGCGAGCGGTCCGTCCGGGCCACGGTCAACACTAACTGTCGATCAGTAGTTGATCGTGGAGTTCAACGTGTAGTTGCCTTTACCGAAGCCGATGCCGTTGCAGTTTTTCGAGCCGACGCGCACGGCCTTGCCCGTGTACGTGCCAGGAAGAACATCGGTCCACGACGACGTCTGTCCTGTCGAGGATGACTTCGAAGGGAGTGCGTTGCCATTCTGGGAAACAGCCCAAAGCGATGTGATGGAATCCTGCGTTGCGGAGTTCACCTTGATCGAGTATGAGCCTTTCACCTGCTTATTCACGGTGTCGAGCGACTTCACTGTGCTTCCATCACAACTCACCGTCGTGCTATTGGTGAACGAAGCGGCGTGCACTGGAACCGTCATCAGCATTGACGCAGCCGCGATGATCGCTGCTCCTAACCGCATGTGGGTCTTCTTGGATTTCATTTCCGGTTCTCCTGTTTGTCGAGACGCCGTTGTCGTTGTACGTGCGTCGAGTTGCCAAGATTATGAGAAAATCTGCAGAAGCGCAATGGGGTTTGCCTGGCCGTGCCCACCCGAATCTGGAGGGATGATGCCGCTTCAAGCTTTACCGCATCCGCGCCCTGCTCTACGTCGGCAAGCCCAACTGATCACTGGAACTGGCCCACCCCACCGTGAAATCCGAAGAGCCCGTAGACCTGCACATGTGAAGCCAGATTGTTTGCTGGACGGGGCCAGGCGGCATTGCAGGTTCCGCCGTAGTTCACCTTCATCTCAGCGTTGGAGAATACGGAGGTCGTCCCGTAGCTTCCACTGAAGAGCTGGCCACAATAGAGATTTCCTGTCGCATGAAGCCACGGTTGCCCAGGTGGCGGAAGCTCCGAGGCGGCGAGGTAGCGAGCGGTCATTGGGTACGGATCGGCGATAGCCAGTCCTGGCACCAAAGCGGGGAACACGAGGACGAAAACAGCCCCCAGTATGCGGTTACGATTCACACTCGATCACCGTGCCCTTCGAGTTTCCGTAGGTAGCGTATGTGCCATCTTTGAGTTGGCAGCCGATTACTGTCACACCATCTTCGCCCCACACTTCTCGATCGGGTGGCGATGACGTCGCTAGTTGCTCTGGTGGCAGTGCCCAGTACTCGGCTGCGTTCTTGACATAGCCAATGACGGTGCCAGCTGAATCTCCAACAGGAATCCACGCAGGCATCAGTTCGCGTAGCGGGCCACTCGGTCCCCACCAAGTCGGCCGGTCCAACGCCTTCTCGCCGATACGCAAACCAGTTACCGTCACAGGTGATCCGGCACCGACCTGATCATTACCCTTCACTAGAGTCGTAGTGCTGGTTTCGATCAGGGATCGTTCGGGTGGAGG
>CAINWP010000238.1 GCA_903854475.1 uncultured Verrucomicrobiota bacterium | reverse complement strand
GACAAGGGACAGGCTCTTCGGACAAGGGACAGGCTCTTCGGACAAGGGACAGGCTCTTCGGACAAGGGACAGGCTCTTCGGACAAGGGACAGGCTCTTCAGACAAGGGACAGGCTCCTTGGGACTTCCAGCGCTTAGCTTTTTCCGTGGCTTCCCATCGAGGCAGAAAGGGCTTACACCGGGTGTTTCCGATGTCACTTCACGGACACATCATTCCACCTGGAGCCACTCTAGGAGTTCTAGGCGGGGGGCAATTGGGGCGCATGTTCGCCATCGCCGCCCGACGACTGGGCTACAAGATCCACATTTTCTGCCCGGAGGCCGGTTCTCCCGCAGCCCCGGTCGCCGATCGCACGTTCGTGGCTCCGTATGAGGATCTCGAACAAGTCGAGGCCTTCGCCCGATCTGTGGATGTGGTGACCTTCGAGTTCGAGAATGTCCCCAGCGCCACCAGTGAGGCCTGTGCCCAACTAGTTCCGGTGCGACCCGAGGGCCGGGTGCTGCACATCACCCAACAGCGGTTACGGGAAAAAGGATTTCTCCAGGACCACGGATTTCCGGTGACCCCGTTCCGGGCCATCCATTCGCTGGCAGATCTCCAATCCGCTACCTGCGATTTGGGACTGCCCGGGGTTCTTAAGACCGCCAGCTTCGGCTATGACGGTAAGGGACAACGGACACTCCGGTCCGCGTCAGAGATTTCAGAGGCCTTTACCGGTCTAGCAGGCGCAGAGGGCATCTATGAGGCCTTTGTCGATTTCGCCCAGGAGGTCAGCGTGGTGGGAGCCCGGACGATAGATGGACAATTCGCAACGTTCCCGGTGTTCGAGAATGTCCATGCCAACCACATCTTGGATGTGACGGTGTCGCCAGCACGCATCCCTGCCGCATTGGAAACCGCAGCCCGCACTTTGAGCCGGGACATCCTCGAGGCGCTGAATGTGATCGGTTTGCTGACGGTGGAGCTGTTCGTCACCCGCGACGGGCGACTCATCGTCAATGAATTGGCACCCCGAACCCACAACTCAGGCCATCTCACCCTCGATGCCAGCGTCACCTGCCAGTTTGAACAGCAGGTCCGGGCGGTGTGTGGTCTGCCGCTGGGATCCACCGAACTGAAAAGCCCCGCAGCCATGGCCAATTTGCTGGGCGATGTCTGGAAGGACGGTCCTCCCCGGTGGGAACACGCGCTGTCGAACCCCCGCGTCAAACTGCATTTGTACGGCAAGAGCTCCGCACGGGTTGGTCGAAAGATGGGACACATCACCGCCACGGCCGAGACTCCCGAGGCGGCCATTGCGGCGGTTCGCCAGGCGCGGTCGAGTCTTTAATCGTTGGTTTGCTGCGAGCCGAGGTCGAAACGGAAAATCCGGGCCATGCCCCGATAGGTTTTCGGAGAACGATACGGCCGATCCCCCTCCCAGGGCGTCATGATCAAAAAAGACCGCCGCCGAGGCACTAGGCCATCGGCGGCGGCTGATCAGGGCAAAAGCCCGGTGACTATTGCTTCTTCAGGCGGAACTGGCGGAAGTCGCCGGTTCCCTCCACGGGGATCGGAACCACCACTGGCTCGTCTTCGCCCAGCGTCTGGATCTCACCGATGGAATCCACCGTCTGCCATTCCACTCCCAGCAGCGTGGTGGACTCGACCCGGAAGCGCCCGCCCTGGGGCCCGACGACCTTCAACGACAACGTCTGGTCAGGCTGAACGACCAGTGCCAGGTACGTCTTCTGAATGGCCTTAGTCTCCGATCCAGGCCCAGAACCCACCGGCCGGACTAGGACCCGGAAGGTGGTCTGAGTGCGAGTCACCGTATCGCTGACCGAGACGGTCACGATATTGGTCGTATTGGCGAATGCGCTGGCCGGGGTCCATTCCAACAGGCCGTTGGGGGAGACCGTCAATCCCTCAGGACCCCGCTCCAACCGGTAGCTCAGGATTTGCACGGGGATGTCTACGTCGGTTGCCTTGAGGGCCACGGAGAGCTTGCTCTGTGCGACCACGGTCAAATTGGTCGATGGGAAGACCGGTGTCGCATTGGCCTCGCGCACCGTCACCACGAAGCTGGCCGTCGTGCTCAACGGTGACGGAGCACTATCAGTCACCTTCACCACCACCGTGTTGGTGCTGGGCCCCTGCTCTTCCGTCGGGCTCCAAGCAATGACGCCGGCGTCATTCATCGTCAGCCCCTTCGGACCACTCACCAGCGTGTAGGTCAGCTTTTGAGCAGGCAGATCGGCGTCCCGCCCGATAAGCGTGAAGTTGAGACCCACACTCTCCAGGATGAATCGATTGTAGGCATTCACCAGCGTCGGCGCAGTGTTGGCCTCGGCGACTAAAATAGTGAACACGTTGGTGGTGCTCAGTGAGGGTGTGCCATTGTCGGTCACCCGCACCGCAATGGTGTTGGTGCTCGGGCCCTGCGCTTCGGTCGGAGTCCATGTCAATTGCCCCGCTTCGCTCACGGCCAAGCCGCTAGGGCCGCTCACCAAACCATAGATCAGCTGCTGGGCCGGTTGGTCGAGATCACGCCCGATCAACTTGAAGTTAACCGTGTTGAGTTCCCGGACATTCCGGTTCACCAGGCTAATAAAGAACGGAGCCTGATTGGCCGATGGAACCTTGATCTCGAACGATTGAGTGACCAGACGGATCCCGTCACTCACCGACACCGTCACCGGATATTGAGCTGAGGCCTGAACCAATGAAGGAGTCCAAGACACGATGCCCGCGACTGGATCCACAGACATTCCCGCAGGACCGTCTACCAATCCGAAGGTTAACTTCTGGGTCGGGATATCGGCATCCGTGGCCGACAAGCGGACCACCAGCGGCTTCAATACCTCGACCGTCTGGTTGTCCACCGAGGCCAATTGAGGAGCCTCGTTAAATTCCGCCACCACCACCGTGAAGGAGTTGGTGGCACTGAGCGCCGGGATACCATTGTCGGTCACACGAACCACCACCCGATTGGTGCTCGGCCCCTGAGCCTCCGTCGGGCGGAACAAGACTTGTCCAGTGTTCGGATTCACCGAGAGGCCCTCAGGCCCTGAAATCAAAGCGAAGGTCAGCTTCTGCGCCGGCTGATCATTGTCGGACGCCGCCAGTGTGAAGGTCAGACTTCCGATCTCAGACACCCGTCGCTGCTGGATATCAGCGAGTGTTGGCGGGTTGTTCGAGGGACGAACGATCACCACGAAACTCGTGCTCGCCTTGGCCACTCCGTCGTTCACCGAAACCTCGACCGTATTGGTGGTACCGCCCTGATCGATGGAGGGGGTCCAAACCAACTGACCCTGATCGGAGACCGTCATTCCCTTCGGACTACTCGTCAGGCCGAACACCAGCTTCTGCGCGGGCAAATCGGAGTCCTTGGCACTCAGCAAGATGACCAAAGGCTTCAGGACATCCACCGTCTGAGTGGCAACGCCAGCCAGGCTCGGAGCCTCATTAACCTCGTTGACGGTCACCTGGAACTCAACCGGGACGACCACCAGTCCATCGCTCACGGTCAACCGGACAGTCTCGGTCTTGCCACCAGATTCCTCACTCGTCACCCAGGCAACTTGCCCGTCGGGCGAAACAATCAATCCGGCTGGGCCACTGACGAGGCGGAACACCAGAGCCTGCTTAGGTTCGTCGGAGTCGGTCGCGACCACTGCGAGGGCCAGCGCCTTGCCTTCATCGAGGGTCTGCTTGGAGATCGTTGCCACTTGCGGCGGTGCATTCACCTCATTGATCACCAACTGGAACTCCGAGGCCACGGTTTGAATGCCGTCCGAAACGCTGAACTTCACCGTCTCGGTCTTGCCGCCGAAGTCTTCACCGGCGACCCAGCTTACTTGTCCTGCGGGTGACACCGTCAGCCCGGCCGGTCCGCTGGTGAGTTGAAACACCAGGGACTGCTTGGGCAGATCGGTATCGGTGGCCGACAAGTTCAACGCCAGCGCCTTGCCTTCATCGAGGGTCTGCTTGGCAACCGCGGTAATCTGAGGCAACGCATTGACCTCTTTGACCACCAGCGTGAATCGATTGGTGACCGAGTCGATGCCATCCGTCACGGCGATACCCACCCCATTGGTGCTCGGACCTTGTTCTTCGGAGGGAGTCCATGTCAGCGCACCGGTCGATGTCACCGTCAAACCGACGGGACCTCCCACCAACGAGAACGTCAGCGGTGAACCGTCTGGATCGGTGGCTTTCACGACCAGATTGAACGGCTTGCCCTCTTCGATGACATTATTGGCAATGGCGTCGAAGACGGGGAGTTTGTTCAACCGATTAAACGCAAACAGGTTAGTGACCGGATTATTGCAGTAAATCCAATCATCCTGATAGTCGATGGCCGGGATATCCTTGAGGAGCGGTTTAACAGTCACCTTGTAGTAGCCGTTGGGAATCTCGATGAACCGCGCCCAACTATTAGTCACGATCGCGGTGACCACCACGTCGCTCGGATCGGGCAAACCAACCTCCCGCTGACGGGTCAACTGAACCTCGAAGGGCATGCCCACCGCTGGCTTGCCGTTGACCGTGATGCGCACCTCCTTGATGCCCCGCTGACTGGTGTACCAGTCGAGGTAAGCGTGTCGGTCGGCACCGGTGGTTTTATCGAGCAAGTAGTGCTCGCCGCCGATCGGTCTCATTTCCAGAGTCCAGAGACCCACGGCCGGGGAAAGCACTGTCAACTCAGGCCCGGCAACAATGGTGTTGGTACCCGACTTGACGATCACACCCAGGGGGCTGATCAAGCGGTACCAGAAGGCTGAGGCCGGAGTCGGGATGCCCACATTGTCGAGATCTAGGACGAGCGACTCACCCGACTTCACGTTGAAGCGGAAAGCGGCGTGATCCTCCTCCAAGGCCTTGAAGCTCGGAAGGTCGAGAGCCAGCCATCGGGCGCCACAGAACTGCAGGTTGTAGTGGGTCTGGGTGACCGGGGTGCCTCCGATGCGTGATTCCAATCGGATCACCTTGCCGCGGGCGAAAGTGCCAATATTGACCGAGGCCGACTTCTCCCAGTGCAGGCCATTGGCCCGGGCATCGGCCGCCGTGTAAGAAACGGTGACTGAGGCGATACGATTCGTGCCATCAAACGCGTCCACGATGGTGGTCTGCGGGTCGTTGAGGTTGACCGTCATGGTCGTCAGCTGCAGGTCCAGAGATCCGCCTTCAGCCAGCACATGCCAGGTATGGATCTGATTGGTTTCGTAGTTACCCACCACCGGACCGCAAATGCAGGGAGTCATGTCCCAAGGAGGCGGCTCGGTCGGAAACTCCGGCGGTATGACAACCACGTTCAACGCCTTGACCGTGATGGCCACCGTCGCCCCGGCTGAATCCAGCGAACCATCGTTCACCTTGAAAGTGAAGTTGTCGGCACCGGTAAAGCCCGCCCTCGGAGTGTACAACCGATTGGCACCAACCCCGGAGAGAGTCCCATTGGCCGGCGGGGCCACCACCGTGTAGGTCAGCAAAGCCCCTTCCGGATCGGTGCCCGCGAGCACAATCGGGAGAATCTGACCGCTGGTCACCGCCAACGACTGCCCTGCCGCTGTCGGGGCCTGATTGCCCGATCCAGAATTGCTCAAGGCCGTCAGCTTGAGGCCTGAGAATTTTTCCATGCCAGTGGGAATGGCCAGTGAATCTGTGGGGACCGTGTAGGTGAAGGCCGTCGAAAGTCCCGCCTGCGTCGGCACTGGGCTCTTGCCAGTCTTGAGGGCCGCCTCGGCCAGTTCCCAAGTGGCAAACGCCGCCGTGTCCCACACCGCCACCTTGAGCGTCACCGTGGCTCCAGGTTTGAAACCAGCCAACGTGGCGATCGCGCCGGGGCCACCGACCGCGGCCGGATTCCAAGTTCCCGGATAGGTCGTGGCTGAATCCCGGAAGGGCGATGCAACAAACGACTGGTTCAAGGCCGCCTCTGAGGCCCCGTATAAAATCTTGGCGGCATAGTTTGCGCCTACCAGCGGCTTGCCGGCCGCATCATTCACCAACGCCAACCCGCGATTGTTCAGGTTGATTTGCGCGCCGGCTTCCGAGATCGAAATCGAAATCGTGGCCACGGCCGAATCCAGCGCACCGTCATTCACCTTGAACGTAAAGCTATCGGCACCAGTGAACCCCGCCTTGGGTGTGTATTTGATAGCCGGCGCGATTCCCGTGAGCGTGCCATTGGCCGGCTGCGTCAGAATCGCGTAAGTCAGCTTCGCATTCTCCGGATCCCGGCCCGTGAGCCCGATATCACGAGACTCGCCGGTTGCCAGGCTCACCGTCTGCGAATCGGCCGTGGGAGCCTGATTGACTGGGCCTGTGTTGCTCAAGGCCGTCAGCTTCAAGCCCGGGAATTTCTCCATGCCACCGGGAATGGCCAGGGAATCTGTGGGGACCGTATAGGCGAAGGCCGCCGAGAGACCCGCCTGAGTCGGCACTGGGCTCTTGCCTGCCCTGAGGGCCGCCTCGGCCAGTTCCCAAGTAGCGAACGCCGCTGTGTCCCACACCGCCACCTTGAGCGTCACCGTCGCTCCAAGTTTGAAACCAACCAAAGTAGCGATCGCGCCAGGGCCACCAACCGCGGCCGGATTCCAAGTTCCCGGATAGGTCGTGGTCGCATCCCGGAAGGGCGATGCAACAAACGACTGGTTCAAGGCCGCCTCTGAGGCCCCGTAGAAAATCTTGGCCGCATAGGTCACACCCACCAGCGGCTTACCGGCCGCATCATTTACCAAAGCCAACCCTCGGTTGTTGAGGTTGATCTGGGCACCGGCTTCTGAGACCGAGATCGAAATCGTGGCCAAGGCTGAATCCAGAGCACCATCATTGACCTTGAAAGTGAAGCTGTCGGCACCGCTGAACCCGGCTTTGGGGGTGTATTTGATAGCCGGAGCGATTCCCGTGAGCGTGCCATTGGCTGGCTGCGTGATGATCGTGTAAGTCAGCTTTGCATTCTCCGGATCTTTGGCTGTCAGCCCGATGTCCTTAGCCTCACCCAACGCCGCGCTCAAATTTTGTGAATCCGCCGTCGGCGCCTGATTAACCGACACCGGCTTGACCGAGATCGCCACCGTCACCACGGCGGAATCGAGCGAACCATCGTTCACCTTGAAGGTGAAGTTATCGGAACCGGAGAAGCCCGCCTTCGGAGTGTAAACGCGGCTCACTCCCGTGCCCGCCAGCGTCCCACTGACCGGCTGGTTCACCACAGTGTAGGTCAGCGATGCGCCCTCGGGATCGGTGCCCGCCAACGTGATGACCAATGTCTGGCCGCTGTTCACACTCAAAGACTGTCCCACGGCCGTCGGAGCCTGATTGGCCGGGCCCGTGTTGCTGAGCGCGGTCAGCTTCAAACCGGCAAACTTTTCCAAGCCGCCGGGAATGGCCAGAGGATCCGCGGGAATCGCATAGGTGAACGATGACGACATACCCACCTGGGTTGGCACCGTGCTTTTGTTGGCCTGCAACGCCGCAGCTGCGGCCTCCCAGGTTGCAAAGACAGCGGTGTCCCACACCACCACCTTGAGCACCACGGTGTTGCCCGGATTAAATCCAATCAGCGTCGCGATGGTTCCGGGACCACCGACCGCCGCGGGATTCCAAGTGCCGGGATACGTGGTGGTCGAAGCCCGGAACGGCGATGGGAGAAAAGCCTTGTTGATGGTGCCCTCTGAGGAGCCATACAGCACCGCCGCCACGAAGGTTGTCCCAGTCAGCGGCTTGCCGGTCGAGTCATTGACCAGCGCCAAACCTCGGTTGTTGAGATTGATTTGACCCTGGCCCAGAGCGGATAAAATCCACGCGAACCACGCGACGACGTACAAATGTTTCATCATAGAATATTTTCGAGGTTTGGCTGCTCCCTGTAGGCTTGGAACCATCCTTCAACGAACTGCAGGTGAGCCTGCGCCATCCACCGACGGGAACACGAATGCAGCGTGCGTTAGGAAGAAGCGCAACCTTCACCAAGAGATCTATCGGCCATTTGATTCAAAATCTTAAAATCCGCCAGCTCAATTTCTTCAAGGACCGCTCGGGGGGAAATCTCTCTCTAGCTGCTTTTTTCAGGGAACCAAACGCCTAATCAACGCCCATTAAAGGGCCCCGCCCATCAAAACAGGGTCCATAACTGACTTTGCTGCAAATGGTTTCCTCTCGGATCCCTACCTCGCCTCCTAGCCGTAAAAACTCTCGGCAAGAACCCGTCCAGACCAGCGATCCCCGCCCACGTCCCCGGAAAAACTGATGTCTATCGAACTTGCCGCTTGCCGCCCCCTCCCCGGCCCCGTAATTTACAGGCTCATTCGCGCAGCGCGCATCGCCGGTGTAGCTCAGTGGTAGAGCAACGGTTTCGTAACCTGCTACACAACAGGGAACATCCCCCCATTTTTAGTCAAGCTCCAGGGGCACAGGATTAGCCAATGTTCACCGAAGTGCCGTAAACATTGAGGATTTTCGCATTTGGCGAGTACTTTTCCTGGTGCTGCGTTACAGGCGTTTGAGCGCAGTGCCTTGTTGGGCATCTGTTGGGCATTTTAGAGCCCAAAACATACAGTCCACAGCCTTCAAACCGCCCTATCACCGTAAAAACTGCATCTGGGTGAAATAAATCGTGTAACGGGCAGTGACCAGTTGACCAAGCAGACCACGGTGGATACAAACTACCCGTAGGCTCAACTCCCCAGCCGACCAGTCATACCCTCTATGAACCCTCTGTCCACCAGACCCAACCGTTGGCGTCCCATCACCGTGTTCAACCTACTCGTTGGACTGCTCTTCAGCCTGTCAGCACTGGGGCAAACAATAAGCCAACCCGGTTTTTATATCGTTAAAGGCTCATTTAATTGGAGTGAAGCGAATTCGGATGCTGTTCAAAGGGGAGGACACCTAGCTACAATAACAAGCCAAAGTGAACAAAATGTGGTTTCAGCATTGGTTGATGGTCAGCCTGGTGAGCACTTCTTACTTGGAGCAACTGATTCTTTGAGTGAGGGAGAGTGGAAATGGGTTACTGGAGAACCGTTTTTCTACAAAAATTGGGGGGATGGAGAACCAAATAATCAACTAAACGAAGATATGTTGTACATATTAAATCGGTCAGGCAATTTTTGGAATGATGGGAACGGCGCTGGTAAAACAGGAGGCTACATCCTTGAAATTGAAACCCAACCGGATAAACCTGTTTCTCTTAAATCAACCTATAAAGAAATTAATGGTAAATTTACTTGGAAACAAGCTTACGAAGATGCGATTCAACGGGG
>CAINWP010000237.1 GCA_903854475.1 uncultured Verrucomicrobiota bacterium | reverse complement strand
CTGCGAGCGGTCCGAGTGTGCCGACGCTGCTCCTAGGTAGGGACCGATCTCCGAGCGGTCCGTGTCTGCGGACATGGCGCTTTCGGAGAAATCGTCCTACCTCGGAGGCGGCCAGGTGAGGCTGAGTTTGCGGACGGACCCCCGGGGTTGTCGCCCGAAGGCTTTCTAGGTAGGGACCGATCTGCGAGCGGTCCGAGTGTGCCGACGCGGCTCCTAGGTAGGGACCGATCTCCGAGCGGTCCGGCGCCGCAGACATGGTGCTTTCTTTGACAAGAGCGTCGTTGTTCGCTCGTTACGGGCCTCAAGCACAAATCCTAGCATGGCGCGCGCCGCGCGTCTGCCTTGTCTTGTCATAGAATCCGCCACGCCATCCCGTCCCTCCCCACTGAGTCGCTCTGGCTAAGAGAGGTTCATTGCTTCGGACGGGAGGGCGAGCGAGGACACTACTTTCGATCGAAGTTTTGAAAGATATGCCCCGGACCCAACGAATCTGTGGGGAATGAATCCGCTCCAAGATCATCCGAGTCCGTTCGCAGTGCCTGCCATCCTCATCCCGCCGCCGGTGGCTGCCTCCACAAGTCCTTCTTCGGTGCACTCAGTGCTACCCAAATCAGTGGGGGTGCGGTCTGTCAGTCTCAATGATATCCCATCGTCAGAGCGGCCCCGAGAGCGGCTTATCCAGAACGGGCCGGAGATTTTGCAGACGGGCGAACTGATTGGGCTGCTCCTCAGGACTGGGTTGCCGGGGGCCAATGCCGTGGCCATTGGCGAATCGCTGCATCGTCACTTCGGCTGTTTGGCCACCCTAAACCGGGCCTCGCATGGCGAGTTGGCTCGCTTCCGGGGCGTGGGTCCGGGAAAGGCTGCCATTCTCATGGCAGCCCTAGAACTGGGTCGTCGGGTGTCTCGGGAGTCGATCAATACAGCACCCCTCTTAGATACTCCGGCGCGCATCGCAGCCCTGCTGGCCGACACCGCGGCAGGCTGGAATGCCGAGCGGATGGTGGTGCTCTTGCTCAATACCCGATGTCGCTTGATCCGAATGGAAACGGTCACTGAGGGTTTGATTGATCAGGTGCTGGTGCACCCTAGGGAGATTTTCCGACCGGCCATTGCCGCCGGCGCTCACTCCATCGTTCTGGTTCACAACCATCCGAGCGGGGATCCCAGCCCGTCCGATGCTGACATTCGCATTACTCGCGAGATCCTGAGGGCTGGGTTTTTGTTACGTATCGAAGTGCTCGACCACGTCATTCTCGGGAGGCCCTCCGACAACTGGATGAAGGGCTACAGCTCATTGCGAGAGTTGGGGCATTTGCGGCCGTCCTGACAGCGGATCTACGAAGTTCTGGGGTCCGGTTACTTCTCAAACCGTTCAAGCTCAGCGGTGCTTAAACAGGCTCAGATGACTGGGGCTCGGCGAATTAATCGGACATCTTTTCCCAGGTCTTGGGTGAGGAGCCGGCCAAAATCGGGCCCTTCAAACAGCACCCCGTCGCCCGTGGCTGGACTCCAGTCTGGATGGGCCTCGGTGACGAGGTCTACCACCACGCCTGGCCAGTGGCCCAGGATCACGACATCGCCGATTCGGACCGTGTCTCCGGTGCTATAGATCCAGGGTGCGGGCATGAAATAATGCGGAGTTGGCAAGCCTTGCGGGGAACGTGGTGGGGACAGTGCCCGAAGCCACCCGGAGTCCGCAACCTTCCCGCGGCAGACTCTTCGGGTGAGGGTTAGCGCAGCTGAGTTTCGGGTGCATCACAGGAGTCCGAGGTGTTTCTGGCATTTTGCCTTTTGCCTTTTGAGGCGTGGCTTCCGCAACCTTGGAACCCATGCGCGTTCTCACTGGCATCCAGCCGAGCGGCGCCCTGCACCTGGGCAATTATTTCGGAGCCATGCTCCCGGCCATCGGCCTTCAGGAGCAAGGCGAGGCCTACTACTTCATCGCCGACTACCATTCCATGACGTCGCTGACCGACGCGGCGAAGCGTCGGCAGTACACGCTGGACGTGGCGCTGGATTGGCTGGCGGCCGGGCTCAATCCCGATCGCTGCGTGTTTTGGAAACAGTCCGACACGCCCGAGCACACCGAGTTGGCCTGGCTCCTCAGTACCGTGACCCCGATGGGGCTGCTCGAGCGCTGCCACAGCTACAAGGACAAGGTCGCCAAGCTTGCCGACGGGGACGTTGGCGCGGTGAACCATGGCCTCTTTGCTTACCCGGTGCTCATGGCCGCCGACATTCTGCTCTATGACACTCAGGTGGTGCCGGTGGGCAAAGACCAGAAGCAGCACCTCGAAGTCACCCGGGATATCGCCATTAAGTTCAACCACATCTACGGCGACACCTTCGTCATCCCGGAGCCCCGAATCCAAGAATCGGTCGCCGTGGTGCCGGGCACCGATGGCCAGAAGATGAGCAAGAGCTACGGCAACACTCTGGAGCTCAGTGGCGACGAGAAGGCGTTGCGTAAGCGGGTCATGTCCATCCAGATGGACAGCCGTTCTCCGGCTGAGCCCAAGCCCGATGCCGATAAGAATATCGCCATCCAACTGTTGCGCTTGGTCGCCCCGCCAGAGGTAGCCGCCGACTGGGAAAACCGACTGCGGGCTGGTGGGGTGGGCTACGGGGATCTCAAGAAAGGCCTCTTCGAGGAGTACTGGAAGCACTTTGCCGCCTTTCGGGAGCGCCGGGCAGAATTGGCACAACGCCCCGATGAGGTTCGTGACATTCTGAGGGCCGGGGCGGTGAAGGCCCGCGCCAAGGCGCAAAAGACCCTGGCCCGTGCTAAGCAGGCCTGCGGCCTAGATTGAGGCGGAACGATTCCATTGGATCGGTCGTGCTGGCTGGGCCTTCTTCGGCAAGGGCTTCGTTGTTCGTTCGTTACGGGTCTTCAATCGGCCCGCGCCTCACTCTCGCCTCGTCTTGCGAAAGAATCCGCTACGCCATCACTTTCCTCCCAACGGAATCGTTCCGGCTGAACCGGATCGGGCCTGGCGGATCGACTCGGGCCAAAATCGACCGTTCGGCCGGTTTACAATCCGGGCGGTCCTTTCCATCCTCGGCTCACGGCATGAGCTTTTACGACCGACTTAAATGGACCGCGGAGGGACTAATCCCGGCCATCATCCAAGAGCAGTCCACCGGTCGCGTCTTGATGATGGCGTGGATGAATCGGGCCTCGCTCGAGAAAACGATCGAGACGGGTCGTACCTTTTTTTGGAGCCGGTCGCGTCAGAAGTTCTGGATGAAGGGCGAGTCCAGCGGGCATGTCCAGGTGGTCAAGGACGTCGCCTTCGACTGTGATGGCGACACCTTGTTAATCCAAGTGGAGCAAACCGGTGCAGCCTGCCATGAGGGATATCAATCCTGCTTCTTCCGGAGCATTGAGGGCGGCGCGGTTACCTGGACGGTGACCGAAGCGCAGCTCCAGACTCCGGACGCCATCTACGGCAAGCAGTGACTCTGACCGTCGCCGAGTTCGTTGTGCCGGGTTCAGGGCCTTGGTGGCTGTTTGCTAGTTTGGCGCTGGCGGGCCGGTCGGCAGATTTGATCTCTACCTACATCGCTACGCCCAATTTAGCGCTGGAGGGAAACCCTTTGGCTCGGCGTCTGGGTTGGCGCTGGGGTGTTCCCATCAATGCGCTGGCTTCCTTGGGGATCGGGTGTTTTCCAAGTCTGACGATCGCCGTGGCCACCACGAGCGCCTTGGTCGCGGCTCGAAATTTTCAGAACGCCTGGATCATGAGGTCTATGGGGGAATGGCAGTACCGGCTTTGGATGTCCGAGCGGCTCGACCAGACGTCGAGGCCATTGCCCGCTCTGTGTTTCCTGGCCGAATCGTTGCTCACGCTCATGCCGGGGCTGGCGCTGTTGGTCTTTGCCGAATCGAGCGGGGTAGCCCAGGCGGTGGGCATGGGTATTACGGCTTACTCGGCCGCTGTGGCTTTATTCACGCTGATGGCCTTGTGGCGGCGCTGAACCGAGATCCACTTGAAGGGTTTCGGCTCAGGCAGGGGCAAGCCTCCCAATGATGTCCGAACACGCTTCCTAGGTAGGGACCGATCTCCGAGCGGTCCGGCTCTACCGACGCGGCGCTTTCGGAGAAATCGCCCTACCTCGGAAACGCTTGGGTGAGGCTGAGTTTGCGGAAGGACCCAGGGATGCAGCCCGAAGAGCCTCCGAGTCCGATCCTGTTCCTAGGTAGGGACCGATCTCCGAGCGGTCCGTGTGTGCCGACGCGCCTCCCAGGTAGGGACCGATCTCCGAGCGG
>CAINWP010000236.1 GCA_903854475.1 uncultured Verrucomicrobiota bacterium | reverse complement strand
CGGAGCAACCCCGCCCCAAAATCACGACCCAACAAGCCGACCTGTCGACAGACCCGATGTAGTGCAGACCTTTGATCTGAAAACCCCTCTTTTGCTGGGGTTTTTTACTTTCAAAGTGCCCAGTAGCGAAAGTCCGGCTAGTCTCGGAAAGAGATGTTTCGGGGCGACACGTCGAGCAGGTAGATCTCCAGAGCCTCAAATTCCCCGAGCAACCGCTTCACAATGGGCCAGCGTTCACCAAATTGCTCCTGCTTCTCCTCCTGCCAGCTCGCCCATACGTCATCCGGAAAGTCTAAAGGAAAATCGAGCCGCACCTCCGCGAAATCCAGGACGAAGGGTTGCTGGACGACCGTCATTTCCAGCACCAGCAATTCGGCATCGTAATCAGTAATTGCGGGACTTTGAAGCCAAGCTCCTGTGCGATGTTTTCATCCTGCAGCCGGAGATAGGTTTCTAATTCCAGTTCAAACGGCCCACGGCGCAGGTGGACCTTGAGAGCCACCTCACCGGCAGCAGCCGATGAACCAGCCCGGAACACATTGCCATGCATGCCCGAACCCAATGGGCCGAGACGTTCCAGTTGCCGTCGCCGGCAGTATGCGGCAACTCTTTCCCAGATGTCGGATACTTCACTCATGAGATCCTCGCCGGGGCAGGTTTCCACTCGGGTCCGGATGCATTTAGACGTGGGCGGTGAACGCTTGGCGGTGAATCAACTGGGGCCTGATTTCGCGCTCGTCGAATCGACTGCAAACCACTTGCCGGGCCCGGCCAATCTGTCGGTGACGGTGGACGAGGCCCTGACGGTTCGGCCAGTGTTTTTGCCCGAAGGCATCCAGTCCGGCGTTGTGCGGATCCGGCTCGCATTAAGTTGATAGCTCTGGAAACCACCGAGGGGCAATCGTGGAACTCCTTGGTCGCGCTGAAAAAACGCGTCGGCCGATTGTCATACAGTGTCATATGCCTGTATCCAGTGGCCGAGAAAATCGCGCCTGTTTTTGATGATTTGGCCTGTCCCTACAGAAACAGGGTTCGATTCCCTTCACCCGCTCCATTCATTTCCTCAGCAAATTCGCAGTTTTTCCAGGCTCTGTCATACGAGTGTCCTACGAAGCCGCCCGGATCAGCCCCGTTTCATTGGGTTTTCAGCCCCGGAATCGAAACCGTGGTTCAGGGGCAGGTGACCCCACTGACGGCTTGGCGCTTTCCTGGATCCCCCGCTGGAAAATCATGGTGCCCCCGCGTCTTGTCCGGTAGGGGGTGCAGGGTGGAGGCTGTTTCCCAGATTCATCAGGTCCTCTTGGACTGGGACGCCAATTCAGCCGTGGCATCTTCGGCGTGTCTTGACTTAGAGGCCAGTGTGATTGGATGGCCTAGGGTGAAGACTATCTAGCGGGGGGCTTCCGTCACTCTTCAGTGGAAATAGGGGCAGATGGGGTCTGGGCCTCATTCAGCACCTTGGCCACGGAGGAGGCCGGCATCCCCACACGCCTTGCCGTCTCCCGCAGCCCGACACCTTGGGTCTTCAACTAGAGGATCTCGTCGCGGCGGTCTGCCAGGGTGGAGGGCTCGGCTCAACTTGGCGCCACGGATCTTGGCAGCCCACCGGCCAGCGTTGACCCGAGCCCTCTCCGCGGCCACTCGGCGCTTGCATGACTCCTTCGGAAGAAGGGCAGGGGATCTTGAGGGTCTGGGGCGCTTTTTAGCGCCGGAGGAACTGGTTCAAAAGGTCGTCGAAGACCTCCCGAGGAATCTCGACGACGACCTCGTGCCCCGGGACGGTCAGTTGGGCCTTGTCATCCTTCGGAAGCACTCGGCCCTGGACGAGCACGGTGTTGCGGGCGGTGAGGATGATTCTGGGGCACATGCCGTTGCCGCAGCCCCGCGGAGGCTAGTGGTCGATGACTTTCATCAATCCACACTTCCGCATCTATTTCCCGGGTCCGTCCAATCTATTTCGGAAAAGTTGCAGGCCCCGGACGTTGGCATAAAACCTCAAGGCAAAGAGGCCCCGGAGGGCTCGAACCTTTTCACGTCCTTGAACCGGTCGAAGTCTCGGTCAAACGAGGCGACGGGTACGCCTTGGTGGGCCGCGATTGCAGCCACCAAGGCGTCCGGGAAGTCGACCGACTGGGCCTTGAACCGTTCCAAAGCGTCCAGCGTGACCTCTTCCAAGGGCACCTTGAGACGACAACCGGTGATGAGGTCACGGATGGCGTCCGCCACCTCCGCATGGCCCTGTTTGTAGAAGCTGGTTAGGACGAACGCTGTCTCGGCGACAATCGTCGGTTCCAGGTGCAACTCGACCTTGCCCGAGGCGCTCTGGAGGAAAAGCTCGGCGGCAGCCGAACTCATCGTTGGATGGTCGTTTCGGAGAAACCGGATCAGCAGGTTCGTGTCGAGGATGTAGCGTTTCATCCTCGGCGATGCTTGGTGGCGTAGTGGCTGGCTCGGTTGGTGGCTACCGCAGCCTTCTCGGCCTCGATGCCGGGGAACGCCACATCCGACGTGAGGCAGCCGCGCAATTCATTCACGCCTCGGACGCGCCGGGCCACGAGCGTTTCTCCTTCGACCGACCAAGAGAGTCGAGACCCCGCCTGAACGGGGAAGATGCGGCGGACCTCCTCAGGAATGGTTACCTGCATCTTTGTGGTTACGGTGGTGATCGTGCTTGCCATGATTCAAAGTATACCAGACAGCAGAGTAATGCTCAAGCGCTTCGAAATACCCCTTGCCATACAGTCCGATAAAATGGATTAGATGTTACCTAAAATAAATAAAGGGGTTAGTAAATGGGTCAGTTCTTGATATTGATATGTAAAGCGATCAAAGCCGCTCCCCCGTCATGGCTCGGAAGTTAAGAGTCGAGTAGGTTGGCGCGATTTATCACGTCATGAATCGCGGTGACCGGCGCGAACGGATCTTCATGGATGATGCGGATCGCCAGCGCTTCGTTGAGACGCGGGGCGAGGTTTGCGCCAAGACGGGCTGGCAGGTTCACGCCTATGTCCTCATGCCGAATCATTTTCATTGGGTGGTCGAGACGCGCCGGCAGCCAAATCTGGTAGCCGGGAAGAAATGGTTGCTGGGCACT
>CAINWP010000235.1 GCA_903854475.1 uncultured Verrucomicrobiota bacterium | reverse complement strand
CCAGCGCGCCAACAACACCCTGCGCCTCACGACTCGGCAGAGCGTTCAATTCCACGGTGTCGTCAAAGATCGTCTCGGCCCGCTCATGCGCGAGATCAACCAGGCCATGATTGATACCCTGGCCGCCTGCGGTGATGTGAACCGCAACGTCATGGCCTCCCCCATGCCCGCGATCAGTGCCGCCCGCCAGCAAGTGTTTGAAGATTCCAAGAAAGTCTCCGAAGCCCTGCTCCCGCAGACCAAGGCTTACCACTCCATTTGGATCGATGGAGTGCAGCTCAACCTCGACACGCCAGAGAACAAGGACTTCGTTGACCCGCTTTACGGCAAGACCTACCTCCCCCGGAAGTTCAAGGTGGGCTTCGTCATCCCGCCGGTGAATGACATCGATATTTTCACCCAGTGCATGGGACTCATCGCCATCATTCAGAATGGCGAGCTAGTCGGCTATAATCTGATCGCCGGCGGCGGCATGGGTCGCAGCCATGGCAATACCATCACCTATCCCCGCTTGGCCGATGTGGTCGGCTTCTTCCCGCGCTCGGCACTGGTCGAGGTGTCTAAGGCCGTGCTCACCGTCTTCCGCGACTTCGGTGACCGCACCGACCGCAAGCACGCCCGCCTGAAGTACGTGCTGCAGGAGAAGGGTGTCGAGTGGTTCCGTGGCGAGGTGGCCCGTCGGGCGGGTCTTGAATTTCAGCCGGCCAAGCCGGTGCAGTTTGTTACCACTACCGACGCCTACGACTGGCAGAAGGCGGTGGATGGCCGCTGGTTCCTGACGCTCTTCGTCGAGTCGGGCCGCGTGAAGGACACCGAGACCCGCCGCCAAAAGACCGCCCTGCGTCGCGTGGCTGAGCAGTTTGACAGCGTGGAATACCGCCTGTCGGCCAACCAGAATGTGGTGCTGGCCAATGTCACCGATGCCGACAAGGAGGCTATCACCGCCTTGCTGCACGAGCATGGCGTGAAGACTGAAAAGCAGGCCGGCGTGCTGCATGCGGCCGCCATGTCCTGCCCGTCGATGCCCACGTGTGGACTCGGGTTGGCCGAGTCGGAGCGCTTCCTGCCTTCGCTGCTCGATCGTATCCAAGACCTGTGCACCGAAGTTGGCCTCAACGAGGAAGAGATCATCATCCGTATGACCGGTTGCCCTAACGGTTGCGCGCGTCCGTACATGGCTGAGATTGGGTTCGTGGGCAAAGGCCCTGGCCGCTATCAAGTCTGGCTGGGTGGCAACAGCACCGGAACGTGCCTCAACCGCGTCTGGAAGGAAAGCCTCAAGGAAACCGACACCGAGGCCGAACTGCGGCCGCTCCTGATCCGCTACAAGGCAGAGCGACTCGTGGGTGAACGATTTGGTGATTGGGTTGCCCGGGTCTTCTGGCCTGAGCAGCCGACCGAGACTCACGCTGTCACCGCCTGAACGACTTCACGGCGACGATCCTCCAGCCTTCCCGCACCTCTGCCTCATCCATTGATGACTCCCGCTGAACTGCACGCCGCCAACGCCGCCCTCAAGTCCCAGTCCCCGCTGGACATCGTCCGCTGGGGTTTGGAGCGCTCGGGCGGACGGGCCATCGTCTCGACCAACTTCCGTCCGTACGAGGCGGTGATCTTGCATTTGGTGACCCAGCTCCAGCCCGACATCCCGGTGCTGTGGATCGATCACGGCTACAACCGTCCGGCCACCTACCATCATGCCGAGGTGCTCCGCGCGCGCCTGAAGCTTAACATCAAGGCCTACTTGCCGCGCAAGACAGCCGCCCATTATGACGCGGTGGACGGAGGCATGCCCGAGCCCACCCCGGAGAACGAGGAGCGCATCAAGGCCTTCAGCACTGTAATGAAGCTCGAGCCTTTCCAGCGAGGCATGCGCGAATTGGCGCCGACGGTCTGGATGACCGCATTGCGACAAGTCCAGAACCCCAATCGAGCCGGCCTCGACATCGTCAGCCCCGACGGCAATTTCGGATCGCTCAAGCTGAGCCCGCTCTTCTACTGGAGCGACGCCCAGATGGAGGCCTACCTGAAGGAGAACGATTTGCCCAACGAGTGGGATTACTTCGATCCGGCCAAGGCCGACGACAAACGGGAGTGCGGATTGCATGCCGCTTGGGGTGGCAAGGCTGTTGCCTCGGTCTGAACCCATCTAAGAACCTGTCCAATTCAGACCTGAGCCTGCCTTCCATGAGAAGCTACCAACTCGACCACCTCCAGTACCTCGAGACCGAGGCCATTCACATCATGCGCGAAGTGGCCGCCGAATTCGAACGACCGGCCCTGCTGTTTTCCGGCGGCAAGGATTCGATTTGCCTTCTGCGCCTGGCCGAGAAGGCCTTCCGGCCCTCCGACCTGCCGATGCCTTTTCTCAATGTGGAGACGGGCCATGAATTTCCCGAACTCATCGAGTTTCGCGATCGCCGTGCCCAGCAACTGGGGGCCAAGCTCATCGTCCGCACCGTCGATGACGGCGTTGCCAAAGGCTTCGTCACCCCGACGCCGGGTCAGTTGAGCCGCAACCAGTTGCAAATCCCGGTGCTGTTGGGTGCCATCGAAGAGTTCCGCTTCGACTGTTGCATCGGCGGCGCACGCCGTGACGAAGAGAAGGCCCGGGCCAAGGAGCGCTTCTTCAGCTTCCGCGATGCCTTCGGCCAATGGGATCCGAAGAACCAGCGCCCGGAAATTTGGAACCTCTACAATGCCCGGCTCAACCCGGGTGAAAACATGCGCGTGTTCCCGTTGTCCAACTGGACCGAGATGGACGTGTGGGAATACATCCGCCAAGAGCGCCTCGAGGTGCCCAACATCTACTTCAGCCACCGTCGGGACTGCTTCCGTCGGGGAGGCCAGTGGCTGCCGGTTCCGCCGCCGCACACCGACGATTCCCGTCCCGATCCCTACTTGGGTGGGCGTCCCAAGCCCAACGAGCCGGTGCACTCCTTGGTGGTCCGAGTGCGGACCATTGCTGACATGATTAGTACGGGCATGATCGAGAGCCCGGCCGATTCGGTTGATGACATCATCGGCGAGGTGGCCGCCGCCCGGGTGACCGAGCGGGGTACCCGTGCCGATGACAAGGCCAGCGAGGCAGCTATGGAAGACCGCAAGAAGGCGGGCTATTTCTGAGACGCGTGTCGTCCCAGTTCGGTCAATCCATTCGCCCCGGCCGCCCCCTCCATAGAGGTCTTAACCGATGACACCGATTGCCTTCCTGAATCCCGGAGCGCAAACCGCGCCGTTGCGCGAGGAGTTGCTGCGCGCCGTCACTGCGGTCATCGATGCCGGCCACTTCATTCTGGGCCCCAATGTCGCAGCCCTCGAACAAGAGGTCGCGACCTTCTGCGGAGCCGCCCATGGCATCGGGGTTAATTCTGGCTCCGACGCGCTGACGCTGGCTCTTAAGGCCCTCGACATCGGTCCTGGCGACGAAGTCATCACGACGCCCTTCACCTACATCGCGCCGGCCGAGAGTATTCATCAGTTGGGGGCCAAGGTGGTTTTCGCCGACATTGATCCGCGGACCTTCACCCTTGATCCGGCCGACGTGGCTCGGCGCATCACGCCGCGCACCAAGGCCTTGTTGCCGGTGCATCTCTTCGGTCAGGCCGCTCCGCTCGGAGACTTTTTGCCCTTGTGCGAGCGTCACGGACTTTCACTGGTGGAAGACTGTGCTCAAGCCATCGGGGCGACGTGGGAAGGCCGGGGCCTCGCGGGCATCGGTCGTATAGGCTGCCTGAGTTTTTATCCCACGAAGAACCTTGGGGCCGACGGCGATGGTGGCATGTGCATCACCCAAGATCCGGTCCTAGCCAAGAAGCTGCGGATGTTGCGCGTCCACGGCATCGAGAAGCGCTACTACCACGACTTGCACGGGTTCAATTCACGGCTCGACGAACTTCAAGCGGCGATCCTCCGCGTGAAGCTCCCGCACCTGGCCCGTTGGAATCACCGCCGCGGTGAAATCGCCGCTCGGTATTCTGCCGGATTGGCCGGCCTGCCCGTCGAGTTGCCCGTCGTCGCCCCCGGCAACACGCACGTGTGGCATGTGTATGCGTTGCTCACCGATCAACGGGACGCCCTTCAAAAGCACCTCGAAGCCGCGGGCATTCCCACGCTCATTTACTACCCGGTGCCGCTGCACCTTCAACGCTGCTACGCCGATCAAGGCGGCCAGCCGGGCGATTATCCGGTGACCGAAGCCGTCAGCCGGCGCATCCAACCCTTGCCGATGTATCCCGAACTCACCGACGACCAGGTCGATCGAGTGATCACGGTCATCCGCGGGTTTTTCCAATAGGCCTTCGCCCGGGCGGAGCCGATTGCATCAGGAATGCTTTCGCCGAACGTAGGCCCCCTCCTGAAATCATTCTCCTACGGTTCGAACCGCTAACCCGCGGAGCCCCGTCGAGGCACCTATCCCGAGCGCCAGCCCCGCGACTCTGCCACTTCAAAAATAGGTGAGACAGACACCTTTTGTGTAAATAGGTGGGACCGACCCCTTTTGAATCAGACCAATTTGGTCTTCTATTGGTTGCCATCTGGGCGGCGGTGGGCTTTGCTCTGGCGAATATGGCTGTGACTCCCAGCAAGGCACGCGGTTCCCAGGTTTCTGACAACGGCTTCCTGCCGATGACCCGCGAGGAAATGACCGCCAAGGGGTGGTCGGAACTGGATGTGCTCATCATTACTGGTGATGCGTATGTCGATCATCCGTCGTTTGGCTCGGCGATGATCGGTCGAGTTCTGGAAAACATGGGCCTGCGCGTGGGCATCATCGCTCAGCCTGATTGGAAGGATATCCAGTCGATTCAGGGCATGGGGGTGCCCCGCCTCTTCGTCGGTATCACCGCGGGCAACTTGGACTCGATGCTCTCGAACTACACGGCCGCCCGGCATCGTCGGAAGGACGATGTGTACAGCGCTGGCGGGGTTCCGGGACGTCGCCCCAACCATGCAGCGGTAGTCTATTCCCAGATGGCCCGGCGGGCCTTCCCCGGTGCACCCGTGGTGCTGGGTGGCATGGAGGCCTCCATGCGCCGCGTGGCTCATTACGACTACTGGGAAGATAAGCTCAAGCCCTCCATCATGGCCGACGCCAAGGCCGATGTGCTCGTTTATGGCATGGGGGAGTCGGCGGTGCGTGAAATTGTCAGCCGCCTTCAGTCTGGCAATCGGGACTTCTCCGGCATCCGCGGCACGGCGATCTTTTTGGGCAGCAAGGCAGCGGCTGCAGCAGATCTTTCGGACTGCATCATCCTGCCTTCCTGGGAGGATCTTCAGGCCGACAAGAACCACTTGATGCGCCTGACCAAGGTAGTCGAAGCTCAGCAGACACCTTACAGCGGTCGTCGGTTGGTGCAGATGCACGGCAAACGGGCCTTGTTGCAGGAGGCACCTGCATTCCCGGTCGACGGCCCCGACCTGGACGCCCTGTATGAGTTGCCCTTCATGCGGACCTCGCATCCCAGCTACACGGAGCCCGTCCCTGGTTTTGCCACCATCAAGGATTCCATCATTGTATCGCGGGGCTGTCCGGGCGGGTGCACCTTTTGCGGACTCGGATTCCACCAGGGTAAGTTCCTCTCCAGCCGCAGCATCGACTCGGTGCTCAAGGAAATCCGCAAGCTGGCGTCCTCGCCCACTTTCCGGGGAACGGTGTCCGACTTGGGTGGACCCACGGCCAATCTTTATGGTGCCCGCAACGGCCACGCCGAGGAATGTAAGAAGTGCCACCGGCCGAGCTGTCTGTGGCCCTCGATTTGTCCGGTGTTCGAGATCAATGAAAAGGCCGGCCTCGATCTCCTCAAGGGATCCCGCACCCAGCCTGGGGTAAAGCATGTCTTCGTCCAGTCCGGCATTCGCATGGATGTCGCGCTGCGGACCCCGGAATACATGAAGGAGCTTGTTCAGAACCATGTCTCGGGTCACATGAAGGTGGCACCGGAGCACATGGATCCGGCTGTGCTGCGCCGGATGCGCAAACCGGCCGGCGACTTCCCGGCCTTCATGGACAAGTTCTTTGATTTGAGCGAGCAGGCGGGCAAGGAGCAGTACCTCGTGCCCTACTTCATCTCCAGCTTCCCCGGATGCACCGAGAAGGAAATGGGAGCGGTGGAGCAGTTCCTCAAAGACGAGAAGTGGAACCTTCAGCAGGTGCAGGACTTCATTCCACTGCCCATGACCGGATCGGCCGCGATGTACGTGACCGGGTTGGACATCAACACCGGTTTGCCTATTCCGGTGGTCCGGGGAGCGGGTGACCGCGAACGGCAGAAGCGCATGCTCCGACCCAACCCGGTGAACGAGACCCGAGTGACTGGTAGCCGTCGTCGTATGGCCTCGGCAGAGTTCTGCCCGGGTGTCCAGATGGACACGGTGGACTGATTGGGGTGGCTTGCCCGGGGTCAGGGACGCAGACAGCGCCGGCCATATCCACGCGCTCAGAATCAAGGGGTCCAGAGAAGGGCTCCAGCAGAGAAATTCGCCGAGTGGGGGCTGGAAAGATCGCCAGTGAATCCCTTCCACCGACGTGCTCAAGCCACCTGGAGCTGGGGTTCGTCGTCTGAGGAGAGTTCGTCGAAGTGAACCCTGGGGCGGGCGGGGGACTGGGTTTTCCGACGTGAAAGGGTTTCGGCTAAATTTTTTCCGGCCTGGGCTTCCGCACGGACCACGTCGCGGATCTCCTCGGCGATCATGAAGCAGAGCTTGGGCAAAAGTTGCTCCTCGATTTGCGTGGCGACGAGTTTTTGCACAAAGAATGCCTCTTCGACCCGCCGCTGCTCTTCTTGGAACATGGTTTCAAGGGCGCTCCGGCGATCGGTGCCTACGGGCATGGGTTGCTTAGACCAAGTGGCGATCTTGCTGGGCAATTCGGTCTGCAGGAGATGCTCGGATTCGTCGTGTCGGCCGTTGCGTCGCAGCACACATGCCTCTCGGAATTGGTCGACGAGGGACATCCACAGCGGGTCGTTGGCGTACGCTCGATTCATCATGATCAGTGAAACCCGGTGAAGCACCGAGGATGCCAAGCCATGAAGCAGGCCTTTTTTAGGGGTTTTCCTGGCCGAGGTGAATGGGTCTGGGAAACCCGTGCCGGGTTCGGCCGGCCGGTCTTGCCGACTGAGGGGGCTCCGGTCGGCCGGAACGATTCAACGAAATCCGTGGTCTTGGCTTGTGCCTTCTTCTGTCAGCGGGTCGTTGTTCGATGGTTATGAGCCTCAGTATGGCCCGCTCCGTGGGCTTGACGTATCTTGCGAAAGAATCCGTCACGCCATCCCGGGGTCTCCCCACAGAATTGGATCCGGTCAGTCATTCCGACCTAGGGCTCGGGTGAAGAGCCGTCGGGGTTCCTGAATGAAGAGATCTCTCAGCAGGGTTTCCACACCCGCTGCCTGAGGTTCTTCCAGCCGCAGGCTGGCCCGGAAGGCGACCAGGAAGCTTATCATGACCAGACCGAAGAACAGGCTGTAGCGGTTCCATTCGAGCCCTAGGGCCAGCGCCCGAAATCCGCCGACCGTGTCGATGAGTAATCCCCACAGCACCGGCGACAGGCCGAGCGTCACCTGCCAAACCACCATGAAGAGGGCAAAGAAGTGGTTCCGGCCCAGGCGCGGTACGATGGCCATCGCCAATCGATTGTTGGCTGCCGAATGCAGGGCGTTGAGCAATCCCAATGGAACGATAAATGTCAGCACCAAGGAGATGCGGGGCATCCAAACCCCGGCTGCCATGAGGAACCAGCCCCCGGCAACCAAGACCCCGGCCAGCATGATGAAACCCAAGGCGGGCTTGCTCCCATGGAGATCTAAACGGCGACCACCGAACCAGTAGGCGCCGAGTCCGCCTAGAAATTGTATCGCCATGAGTACTAAGATGGACCCATCGGGAAGGTCGGTCCCGCTTTTCAGGAAGGCGACCACGAACGTGGTGAGTCCGCCGTAAGCTAGCGACCAGACGGCATTGAGTTCCAGCAGTTTTCGGAACGGCGGGTGCGCTGCGATGGCCGCCCAGGGGACTCGCGTGGTTCCGGCCCGCTCGTGGGGTGGCACAGGCGTGTCGGGCATTTGCCGCAAGAATCGAAGACTGACCACACCCATGATTCCACTGAATGTGAAGGCGAGCATGAATTGCCATGGCTTCGCGGGTGACGGAAGAAAGCCTCCGGCCCCAAGAAGAGTGGCCACGATGAGGAAGCAGAGCAGGCTGGCTCCATTGGAAGCGGCCTGGTCCCCGGCCAAATAGCGTCCGCGCAACTCAAGGGGTACTAAGCCGGTGATCCATGGCAGCCAAGCACTGCTGGCGATCCCGCGGCACAGGTTGAAGCCAAAGAGCAGTGACAGAAGTAAAATGAGTTGTCCGCCGTGGCCGATCCAGGCCCCGCTCAAGGGAGTTAGGGCCATTAGGAAAGCGAAGACGATGCGCGCGGTCCATCCCGACACCACGAAGCGCTTGTAGCCGATGCGGTCGAGGTAGGCGGCCGCGGGGATCTGGCTGATGGTGAGCAGGGGCATCATTCCGGCGACGACCCCAAGAATGGTGGCGTTGGCGTGGAGGGACTTCGCGTAGAGGACCATCGGCCCTCCAAGAATCACCTGGAAGGACAGCGCGTTGAACATGGCAAACCCGTAGGCATGCCGGAGTTGAAGCGGTGGGCGAACGGTTTGTGAGGAGGCTTGGAACACGATCACTCCATGGAGGATGGGTCCGCTCAGGGTTTGGGTTCGGCGCTGTTCCTGATTCAGAGCACCACTGACAACTATGAGTACAGTGTGGTCAGAGGCATCTGCGGGTCGATCTCAAAGGTTTCGGGTGAGCGCAGCGATACGGAGGGCCCGGTTCCTTGACGCTCTCCGGGGTCAACCTTAGCCTCGGAAGCTGAAAGACTAACCATGCGCAATTTTGTAAATATTCCGTACGTCATCGAGCAGACGGGCCGCGGTGAAAAGGGCTACGATCTGTACAGCCGCCTCTTGGTGGACCGGATCATTTTCCTGGGAACGCCGGTCGATGACATGGTCGCCAACGTCATCGTGGCTCAATTCCTCTTCCTTCAGATGACCGATCCCAAGAAGGACATCCACTTCTACATCAACTCCCCCGGCGGTAGCGTCACCGCGGGTCTTGCTATTTATGACACGATGCAATGGCTGACCTGTGACGTGAACACCTACTGCATCGGTCAGGCCGCGAGCATGGGAGCCGTTCTACTAGCCGGTGGCACGAAGGGCAAACGGTTCGCGCTGCCCAACGCCAACATCATGATCCACCAAGTGCTCGGAGGCGCAGAAGGTCAGGCCAGCGACGTGGAGATTCGCGTCAAGTTCATGCTGAAGCTCAAGGAACGCCTGAACACCATCCTCTCCAAGCACACGGGTCAGCCCTACGAGGCGGTGGAGCGCGCTTGCGACCGCGACAATTTCATGTCGTCCGAGGAGGCTCGTCAGTTCGGTCTCGTTGATGAGGTGGTCAGCAGCCGTAAGGAAGTGCCGACCTTGATCACTCCCGATCCCATCACCCCCGATCCTAAGGCCTGATCGAATCTCCGGGGCCGTGCCCTCGGTCGGATCCAAGACCCGTATCGGGTTGGTTCACCGGGCACGGCATCCGGGTTGCGCATTTAGCAGGAATTCATTGGCAGTATTCATCCGAGACCCGATCTTTAAGCCTCATGGCACGCGCAACCCAGATCACGATGTGCAGTTTCTGTGGCAAATCGAAAGCCGAGGTAAAACGGCTGATCGCGGGCCCTGGCGTGTACATCTGCGATGCCTGTGTCGGCGTCTGCAGCGGGGTGCTCGAGAAGGAGTCCCGTTCCGAGAATGAAAAGCAATCGGCGCCTACTCTTCGGATCCCGAAACCCTCAGAGATTAAGCGGCAGTTGGACCAGCATGTCATTGGACAAGACCGTGCCAAGCGAACCCTCAGCGTTGCGGTGTACAATCACTATAAGCGGGTCACGGCGGCAGCTCGGTCCGCGGCCGGTGGTGAGACTACGTCCGCGACACCCGATGACTCAGGTGCAGTAGAGATTGAAAAGAGCAACATCCTGCTGCTGGGGCCAACCGGTTGCGGTAAGACGCTATTGGCCAAAACGCTGGCCAAGGTGCTCGACGTTCCCTTTGCCATCGCCGATGCCACCGTCATCACCGAGGCCGGCTATGTCGGTGAGGATGTTGAAAACATCATCCTGCGCCTGCTTCAGGCGGCCGATTTCGATGTTCGTCGGGCCCAGATGGGCATCGTCTACATTGATGAGATCGACAAGATCGCCCGCAAGACCGAGAACGTGTCCATCACCCGCGACGTTTCCGGTGAGGGTGTGCAGCAAGGATTGCTGAAGATTCTGGAAGGAACCGTTTGCAATGTTCCTCCACAGGGAGGGCGCAAGCATCCCCAGCAGGAATACATCCGGATCGACACCACCCAGATCCTTTTCATCTGCGGCGGAGCGTTCGTCGGGATGGACCGAATCATTGAGAGGCGTCTGGGACGGCGATCCATTGGTTTCGGTGTAGAAATCCGCGATGGGACCTCTTCCACCCAGTCGGGTTGGGCGCAGGCAGACCAACCCCTAATGCACCGAGTGGAGCCGGAAGACCTCATGGGCTTTGGCTTCATCCCAGAGTTCATCGGCCGTTTGCCGGTGGTGACCGCTCTGGATGAGTTGACCGAGCAACAAATGGCTGAGGTGCTGACCCGTCCGCGCAATGCACTGACCCGTCAATTTGCCAAGCTGTTGTCCCTGGATGGAGTTGAGTTGTGTTTTACCGACGATGCCGTCGCGGAGTTGGCCAGCATGGCATCTCGAAAGAAGACCGGTGCTCGTGCGCTTCGGGCCCTGACCGAGGAGCTTTTCCGCGACCTGATGTTTGAATTGCCGGACAGCGATGACGTGGTGGGTGTCGAGATCAATCGAGCGGTGGTCCGCCGTGAGATGCCTCCGGTGATTCAACGTCGGGAGCAACGTCAAGCGGCATGAACAAACCGGTTCACCGTTGTGGAAAACTTTTTTGGTTAAAGCGTTGACGTGGGTTCTATCCTTCGTTTTATTCGTACCACAAAGTTAGACATTGAGCCTGTATATGAATCTCCTGAAAAAATCTGTTCTGATCACCGCTGCTTCGCTGATCGTCAATTCGGCTTTCGCTCTCACTTCCACCGAGTCGCAGGCGCTGACCCAGAAGATTTTGGCTTCAAAGGTCATTGATATGCCTTTGGTCGCCGCCAAGTTGGTGATTGCCGCTGACAAGGCTGACCGCATCGAGACCGCTAAGGCCGCTGTGGTTGCCGTTGCTAAGAATCATCCGACGGCTCTGTCCACCGTTGTGGGTGCCATCCTTCGCAAGGCTCCTGAAGCCACCGAAGCCGTCGTCGCCGCCTGCCTCGAGGTCGCTCCTCAGATGGCCCGCACTGTTGTTGCCGCCGCTACTTTTGCCACCGAAGGTCAGGACGCTGTGATTCTGGCGACGGCGGATCGCCTCGTTCCCGCCCAGAAATCAGAAATCCGTGGCGAAGTCGCCTTGGCCAAGGCTCGTCGGGCCACCAAGTCCTCTGTCACCGCCAAGGGTGCTACGATCGTGATCAAGGGCAGTGAGTCTGTGGCCACGACCCCGGTGGTTGATGTCAAGGGTAACCCCGCTCCCCCTCCCGCGAAGATCAGCGCCTACGCCGGTGCAGATGCGAATCGCCCGTAATCCAAGACGGTTCGCGGTTTGATCATCGTTGGTTGACTGATCTTTGTTGATCCAACACGTTCTCAATCCGAGACGAAGCGTTTCTGTCAAGTCTGACGAGATCGATTAATCATCTCGTCAGACTTTTTTAATGCCGGCCAGGGCACTCCTTGGACTAAGTCAGGACGACTGAGTACGGCCGATGATGCTTGGCTCGCGTCATCTTCTGAAAGAGCGTCGCTGTTCGCTTCTTCACGGGCCTAAACTTTTTCACGGGTCTAAAATGACGCACCTAAATTAGGGGCCTCAGCAGGGCTCGATCCTCGCTCAGCAAAAGAATCTCTGCAACGCCTTCAACGTTTGCTCACGACTGACACCAATCCGGCTCAGCAAGGTGCCTTGAGGGCTGAAATGGTAGGGCCAAAACGGTTGTCAGCCAAAAAAGAGAAAGCGTCCGATCTACAGTTCCGAAGGGATGGACCCGATTGCTTAAATATAGCGACCCATGCGATCTGGAAGGCCAATATGGGCCCAATGGGAGCGTTCAGGGCTTCACTTGAAGGCGTCTCGCTACGATGGTTGCTCAATGGGTTCTGGCCACGTTTTCTCTCTGATTCTCTGTCTGGGAGGCTCTGTCTGGAAAGTGCCCACATTCCGCGACAGGATTGCTTAGAATTTCAGCGGGCGGAAATCAGGTCGTCAGGGGCGCAGACTTGGTTTTTCTGAGCAGGCGGATGTCGCCGATGACCATGCTCTTGTCCACCGCCTTGCACATGTCGTAGACGGTCAGGGCGGCAACGGATACTGCAGTCAGAGCTTCCATTTCGACACCCGTAGCTGCCGTGATCCGGGCCGATGCGGTGATCCGGATCTGATCCCGCGTTTCGGGTATTTCAAAGTGAATCTCACAATGAGAAATGGGCAAGGGATGACACAGCGGGATTAATTCTCCGGTGCGTTTGGCCGCTTGTATCCCGGCGATGCGGGCCGTCGCCAAGACATTGCCCTTGGCCATGCGGTCGGCCTCCATTAAGTCGAGCGTGGTGGAAGACACGCGAATCTCCCCGCTGGCCACTGCTTCCCGGAACAGGGCGGGCTTGGCCGAGACATCCACCATGCGAGCCTCGCCCCGCTCGTCCAGATGGCTCAGGCGCGCACCCGTGTTGGTCGGTGGAGTCGATGGGGTGATCGTGGAATCGTACTCAGGCATAGCGGCCAGTGCGGTGCTCGGGCTTAAAGAATTCTTGGAGCAGACGATCGACTTGCAGCAACCCATCGCGGGTCAATTCTAGGTGTGTAGCCGAATCCACCAAGAAATCCCAAGCCTTGAGCGTCGCCAAGGGGACAGCGAATCGAGTCCGGGGATCTTCGCCGAATTTCTCGGTGAAGGCATCGGTGCTGACGCGGCCCAGTTTTAGTTGGAGAATGAACTCACGCAGGTAGCGCTCGTCGTCCGGAAGGACATAGGCGCGATGGGTGGGAAACTGCCCTGCAGTGACCGAATCGACGTACGGTTGGAAGTCGTGGTGGTTCTGATAGTGCATCCGGTTGAGGTGCCCAAAGCTCGCCACACCGATGCTCAGGAGGTCGGCTCCACTGAAGAGCCCGTGTCTGTACTCGAACTTCACCCGCGCGGGATCTTTGACGACGGTCGTAGTGCTGGTCACGGTGTAACCGTGCGCCTCGAAGGCTCTGAACGCCTCGTCTACCCAACGCCGTTTGGTGTCCCAGTCGGCCACGGGTGCCACTAGCTTCCCCTCAGCCTTCATTTGCCGGTAAATGCCCGTGTTGTAGGGCACCTCCATCTGGTAGATGGTCACAGAGTCGGGTTCCATGGCCACTGCCTTGGCGACGGTTTCCTGCCACTTCTCTGGGGTCTCCTCCACCATGCCAGCGATGAGGTCGATATTGATTTGGGGGAAACCAATTTCTCGGGCATAGCCGTAGGCCCTCTCGATTTCTTTGGAGCGATGAGCCCGACCGTTGATCTCCAGAATGGCGTCGTCGAAATGCTCGATGCCCAGACTCAGTCGAGTGACGCCCATTTCTCGGATGGCCCGGAGCTTGTGGTCGGTGAGCGTTCCGGGTTCGGCCTCGAAGGTGATTTCTGTCGCCTCATCCCAAGGAAGCAATCGCTTCATGCCTTCGGTCAGATAGCGGAGTTGGTCCGGAGACAAGTAGCTCGGAGTACCTCCACCGAAGTAGATGAAGCGGGGTTTTCGCCTGCCGATTACTGCCTTGGGAGCATAGGAAGCGAGGTCTTTGAGCAGGGCATCCAGGTAGGTCTTGATGTCATCGGCGTTCTTGTCGGTGTAGACGCGGAAGTAACAGAAGTGACACCGCTTCCGGCAGAAGGGAATGTGGACGTAGAGACCCAGCGGTACTCCGGGTTGAGGTGCCTGATCGAGTGCCTGATGGAAGACCGGGACGGCCTCAGCATTCCAAAAGGCAAACGGGGGATAATTGGCAACGAAGTAATTCCCGGCGGTGGTCTCCCGCTGCAGGGGCGGTCCCGAGGTTGTGGGCGGCGGGGCAATGGTGACGGTGCTCATGGTCGCGCTGTAGGTAAGCCCAAAGCTTCGGCCCGTGGGGACGGTCGTCAATGGGGCAGAGCATTGGTTTCACACTACGTGCTGTCCTCTTCGGGTGGCGGGTTCTTCCAAAGAGGTGGCAGACGGAGGTCATCCGCGGCGGGGCGGTCCTGGGAAAAAGGCGTTGGTGGTCTGCTGATATCGACGGTAGGCCTCACCCTTGGACTTCACCGACAATGCCTCGGTCATGGGGACGCCGGTGACGTTCACCAGGAAGTGATACATTAGCGCTGGTGCCAGGAGTCCGATCCAGCCCCAGGGACTGGCCAGTGCATAGACGCCATAGCCCAGCCAGACAAGCCATTCGCAGAAGTAGTTGGGATGACGGGAGTACTGCCACAATCCCTCCTGGCAGACTTGCCCGCGACGAGCGGGATCGGCACGGAAGCGGGCTAATTGGCGGTCTGCTAGGGATTCACCCAAAATGCCCACGGCCCAGAGCAGGAGGCCAAGCCACAAGCAACCGCCGACCCATCCAGTTAACGCGGTGGGCGGTCGAAGGCTGCTGATGAGCCAAGGCGTCGAGAGGACCACTTGCAGGCCACCTTGAAGCAGAAAGAAACCGAGCATTTTTTGGTCGGTTTGTGCTCCCCATTCCTTCCGAAGTTGGGCGTAGCGAACATCTTCCACCGGATGGTGTGCCCGGACTCGGATGAGGAGGTGCAGGCCGAGGCGCAGGCTCCAGAGGGTGACCATCAGGGTCAGGGGCAGTCGGGAAATGAGTGCCTCACGCCACTCGCTCCCTCCGGCGGGCGCCGAGTTTTCCTGCCACGCCGTAGCCAGCAGGTAGAGGAGTGCCAATGGGGTGAAACCCGCGGACCACACGATGTCCACAATCCCGAAGTTCCGAAGACGACGGGCGACTCGGAAGGTCAACAGCATCTCTGCCACCACAAACGCCAATCCGAGAAGGATGAGAGTCAGTGGGGTGGGTAGGTTCATGCGGTGAGCCCTTCCTGACTCACGCCGACATTAGGTTACGATTATTGGGGGCCGTCCAGGTGGCCTGCACCACGGTAATATTCCGCCAGAGAAAAGCCGACTCGCAGTAGGCCAGATAGTAGTTCCAGGTGCGGATGAAATGATCATCGAAACCCTGAGCGCGCACTTCGTGGAGGCCTTGGTTGAAGCGCCCGCGCCATTGGCGCAGCGTGCGACCATAATCGAGGCCCATGTCGTGCAGACTGTGCAGGTGGAGACTCCCGGTCCGCTGCATCGATTGGTTCACGCGGTTGAGCGAGAGCAAGAGGGAGCCTGGAAAAATGTGCTTCTGGATCCAGTCGACGCTGCGGCGCAACTCGGCATGGCGCGAGTCAGGATAGGTGATGAATTGGGCGGCAAAAATTCCGTTGAGCTTGAGCAGCCGTTGGACGCTTTGGCAGTAGGTCTCGAGGTACTGATCGCCGATGGCCTCCATCATCTCGATGCTGACGATCTTGTCGAATTGACCGGTCAGTAAACGATAGTCGATGACCTTCACTTCTGCCCGGTCTGCGATCCCCTCTCTCTCAAAGCGTTCCCGACAGTAGGCGGCTTGCGCCTCGGACAATGTGATTGTGGTGACCCGGACCCCGTGACGGTGCACCGCATGGCTGGCCATTCCGCCCCACCCGGAGCCGATTTCCAGCAAATGATCCCCCGCCTTGAGCCTCAGTTCTTTTGCCAACCGCTCGTACTTGGCGGTTTGGGCGGCCTCCAAGGATTGATCGGGCGATTCGAACAAGGCTGCCGAGTAGGTCATGGTGGCGTCGAGCCACTGCGAGTAGAACGCATTCCCGAGATCGTAGTGGGCCGCAATGTTGGAGCGCGAACCCGTGAGGGAGTTGCGGTTGAAGAGGTGCCGCAAGTGATTGACGGCATTCAGGAGCGTGAAGCGCAGTCGCTTCTGGGCTGAGCCCGACATCGAGGGGGCCTGCTCAACATTGGCGCAGAACCAAGCGATCACTGCGGCCAAATCGGGCGTCTCCCAGTCCCCATCCTGATAGGACTCACCGAAGCCTATGTCACCTCCAATGGCGCAGCGGGTGAAAAAACGCCAACGCCGCAGTTGAATTTCTGCGGACGGAGTCTGGCCGGGAGTTCCAAATTCGCGGGTCGATCCATCCGGGCACACTATCCGCAGGTGACCCTCGGACATGGGCTGGAAAAGCGAAGTGACCAAATTCTGAGCGAAGGACTCCACCCACCGGGGCGGTGTGGTCGTCGGGCTAAGGGCCGCCGCCGAAACACCGCCGGAGGGGGTTCCGCCGGACGCGGTGGCAATCGTTGGAAGGATCGACTCGGGATGGGTGCGGCTCATGGTGAAAATCTACCTTCTGATTTTGGACTGAATTGCCAGGACTACAACCGCAGGATTTGCGGTATGCCCCTTAGGATTTGCGTTATCTTGGATCGGTCGATGGGTTGGGTCCGGATCCGGAACCAGAATCGGCCTGCGCCTGCGCCTGCGCCTGCGCTTGTGCAATCGACGAGTGGGCCCGGAAAACCCCACGTTGCAAGTGGGTACCCTGGGACTTGGCGTACCAAGGAACCCTTTTCAACCAGAGTCGGAGGGCCTGCCAGTGAATCGCACTAATCACCTTTAGAGTCACCAGCGGGTAGCGGAGGCTCAAGCGGAGAATTTCTCGGTCGGTGATCGGTCGCTGGGATCCCGTCAAGGTGGTGAGCAGCAGGTTACGGCCCTCGCTCACGTCGTTGACGGCGATGTGCAGGCGGACTCCTGGAGTCTGGAGCTGGAAGTCGAAGCAGACATCCAGAGGTGTAAAGGGCGAGACGTAGTAATGCTTGGGCACCACGCAGCGGAATCCAGGACTGCCTTGACCGTCTCGAGTGGCATAAAGAGGCACCAGGTAAGGTTTCAATTCGCCAAAAGTGTTGCCCACCTCGGCCACGGCGCAGAGCGCTTCGCCCGAGGCCTTGGTGCAAAAATAGAAGCTGACTGGGTTGAACACGTAGCCAGCGATCCGGGGCAGGGTTAGCAGCAGGACGCGGTCATTGTCCGCGAGGCTCACTCCCTGTTGCTTGAGCCAAGCCTGGAGGGCGTGTTTGATGTTGGGCTTCGAACGCTCATTTGCTGGGTTTTTGGGTCCGGAAACCTCCGCACTGGGAAGATGGTCGGAATCGCGGAACTCCAACCAGTTGCGCCGGTTGCGGCTAAACAAACGCAGGCGAGAATCGAGGACATCCAATTCGTCGAGGTCGAGGCAGGCGAGGAAGATCCCGTAGTTGAAATGGTGCGTGCGGGGCTCCAGGCGATGATGCATCACGCGGGCTTCGTAGAGGCTTGAGCGACGCGGAGCATCATCGGTGGTGGGTGGTTGGGCCATGCTCAGAGTTGGATCGTCGCACCGCCTCATTCAATGTCGAGGCGGTGAAATGGACTCATTCTTGGGAATCGAATTTGTACTGATCAGATCCGGACCGTGGGAAAGCTGAAAGCGTCCATGGCTCCGTGGCCGGTTCTCGTGTATCTTCGAATCCTCATTGTGAACGAAGGCGTGCTTATTTCCGCTCAGGACTTGGTCCTGAACATCAACGATCGAGCCCTATTGGATCGGGCCTCTTTGGCTTTGTCGGCAGGGGATCGCATCGGGCTTGTGGGTCGCAACGGTGCTGGCAAATCGACTTTCATGCGAATCTTGGCCAGTGAAGCCGAGGTGGATGACGGTGTGATCACCCGACGCAGGGACCTGGTCACCGGTTATTTGCCTCAGGCATTTGAACTGGATTCCAAACTCACAGTCCTCGAGGCCGCGCGCGATGGGGCGCGACATGTCCTCTCCCTCATTCATGAATTTGAGAATCTCCCGGGTCATTCTAGTCGGCATGACCATTTGGAAGAGCGTATCCAGCAACTGGAGGGCTGGACGGTTGATTCCCGGGTTCGCACGGCCCTGAATCAGTTGGGCTGCCCGCCGGATGATCGGCTAATCGGCGAATTGTCCGGTGGAGAACGGCGTCGGGTGGCTCTGTCCCGCGCCCTGATCGCCCGGCCAGACTTCTTGATGCTTGATGAGCCGACCAACCATTTGGACACCGAATCGGTGGAATGGATCACGGAGTTCCTGGCGGGCTATCCGGGTGGCCTGTTGGTGGTCACCCATGACCGGCATTTTCTCGACTCTGTGGCCACCACCATTGTCGAACTGCGCAACGGCAAGTTTGAACGCTACGATGGCAACTACTCGGAATACTTGCTCCAGCGGGCCGAGAAGCTGGCCACCGAGGAGGTCACTGAACATAAGCGCCAGATGTTTCTGCGGCGCGAGATTGAGTGGGTGCGTCGTCGTCCCAAGGCTCAGACGAGCAAGAGTCAGGCGCGTCTGGATCGATTTTCCGCCGCCGACAGTGCGGGCCCGCCGCCCTCCGAATCCGAGATGGAACTGGTCATCCCACCGCCGCCACCGCTCGGTAACCGGGTGGTGGAAATTGAGGGCGTGGGCATGCAGTTCGGGGGACGTCGTCTGTTCTCAGATCTCAGCCTGAATTTCGCCGGTGGTACTCGCATTGGAGTGACCGGCCGCAATGGATTGGGCAAGACGACGTTGTTGCGAATCCTTCTGGGTGAGATGCCGCCGACCGAGGGGGAAGTGCGCATTGGATCCTTGACGCGGTTTAACTACGTCGATCAAGGCCGACTTCGGGTGAACGAAGAACGGACCGTTCTGGAAGAGGTGAGTGACGGCACCGAATGGGTCCAATGGGGTGAGGAAAAACTCTCCCTGCGGGGCTACCTCAAGCGGTTCCTCTTTACTGATGATCGCATCACCACTCAGGTAAAGCACCTCAGCGGGGGCGAGCGCAGCCGGCTGTTATTAGCGCGGGTGCTCAAGCGGGGCGGCAATTTCCTGGTTCTGGACGAGCCGACGAATGACCTCGATTTACAAACCATGCGGATTCTGGAGGAGGCACTGACGTTCTTCCCAGGGTGCGTGCTGGTGGTGAGCCATGACCGCTATTTCCTCAACCGGGTGTGCACCGGTATATTGGCGTTCGAGGGCGAGGGTCGGGTTGTCTTCAGTGAGGGCAACTACGACTACTATTTGGAGAAACGGCGGCGGGTCGCCTCGAGTTCCGGTGGTCGTGAATTCAAGCTCGCGGGGTCGGCCTCGACACCGAAGGCGGGTAAGATTCGAAAGCTCAGCTTTAAGGAACAGCGGGAGTTGGAGGGTATCGAGGCGGTGATCCAGGTGGCCGAGGCTCAGGTGACTGAGCGTGAGGCGCAGTTCTTGGATCCGGACTTCATCCGCAAGAATGGAGCCCGGATGCAAACGCTTATGGCCGAGCTGGAGACAGCCAAGGCCGGGGTGGCCACGCTCTATTCCCGCTGGGAAGAATTGGAGGCGGTTCGAGCCGCTGCCGCGCAGTCTTAAAATAGTCTAATCCTAAACCACTGTCCTCATGGCTTCCTCACCGTCGTCGTCCTCGCACCTCAAGGCTTTGGATTACTCGGTCGTCCAGCAATGCATGCATTGTGGACTGTGCCTTCCGACGTGTCCGACCTACGACGCAACGAAACTCGAACGGCATTCTCCGCGGGGTCGAATCGCCCTCATGCGGGCCATCGCTGATGACCGTTTGAAGCCCACCAAGACCTTCGCCGACGAGATGTATTACTGCCTCGGATGTCTGGCTTGCATGACGGCCTGTCCGGCGGGGGTGGACTATGCGGAACTCTTCGAGCGGGCGCGGGCTGAGGCGGAGGCCTCTCGGGTGTTGGCCACACCTGGTCGGTCGTTGATCCGGGCCCTGAGCCTTCGGGGGCTCTTCATGGACTTGAACCGGCTGAAGCTCTTGGGCCGAGTGATGCAACTTTGGCAGGGCCTGGGGCTTCAGTCGGCAGTACGGGCTCTGGGCCTGACTCGGTTGCTGCCCCGGCGTCTGCGTGAACTGGAAGCCATGACCCCACCGGTGCAAGCCCAGTGGACCGAGGACCTGGTTGCGCCTGTGACTCGTGCTCAGGGGGTTCGTCGTTACCGAGTCGCGCTGCTCGCCGGCTGCGCCCAGGACTTGATCTTCAGTGACGTCAATCGCGACACGGCCGAAGTCCTGGCCCGCAATGGTTGTGAGGTGATTACCCCGCCGGACCAGCATTGCTGTGGATCGCTCCACGCGCATAACGGTGAGTGGGAGTTGGCGCAGGAATTGGCCCGGCGGAACATTGAACAATTCCCGCCTGAATCTTTCGACGCGATTATTAGCAACGCTGGGGGTTGTGGTTCCCATCTCAAGCACTACGCGCGCCTGTTGGCCGATGATGCCCGCTATATCGATCGGGCTAGGCTTTGGGATGCAAAGGTGAAGGACATTCACGAATGGTTGGCATTCACGGGTATCGAGACTCCGGCGGTGGCGGGTGCTCCGCAGCAAGTGGTGACTTACCACGAGTCTTGCCACCTCTGTCATGGTCAGAAGATCTCTGCGCAGCCTCGGTCGTTGTTGCGGGCGATTCCTGGGGTGCGTCTGGTGGAATTGACCGAGGCTGCGTGGTGTTGCGGCAGTGCCGGTATCTACAACCTGACGCAGCCGGAAATGGCGGGCCAGTTGCTGCAGCGGAAGGTGAATCACATTGTCACTACGCGGGCTCAGGTGGTCGCCACGGGTAATCCTGGTTGTTTGCTCCAACTCATCAACGGGTGTCGGGATCGGGGGCTTGAGCTGCGGGTGGCTCATCCGGTGACTCTGCTGGCTGAGGCTTATCGACGCTGAGTGGCTTTCTCGCGACTTGCGGAGTTGAGAGGGCTTGGGGTCGGTCTCACCTATTTACACAAAAGGTGCCACTTCAAACTGTAGTGGTGTCCTTCGGGGGGGGCTGCGCGGGAACGGACCCGCTGCGCCCGGGGGTGTGCGGGTGGGAGGTGTGAGTCGGTCCAGGATTTGAATTGGATCGGATTCGACGGGGAGGTTTCGGTTGGATAGAGGATCTAGTTTCGCGTTGCCGGGCGGGGGATGGGTGCGTTTGATTCGTAGCTGATCTCAGTGCGGATTTCGTGAGCAACACGCCGTGCTGCACCCTTTTCCTATCATGAGTCGAAAACTCAATATCGCCATTGTCGGACTCGGATTCGGTTCCGAGTTCATCCCCATCTATCAACGCCATCCCCATGCTGAGATGTACGCCATTTGCCAGCGCTCCCAGGACAAGTTGGATGCGGTGGGAAATGCCTTCGGAGTGGAGAAGCGTTACACGTCCTTTGAGGACTTAATCCGCGATCCGTTGGTGGATGCGGTGCATATTAATTCGCCCATTCACTTGCACGCGCCGCAGGCCATCGCCGCTCTGCGCGCGGGCAAGCATGTGGCTTGCACAGTGCCGGCGTGCACCACCGTCGAGGAAGCTCGCGAGATCGTGAAGGCGGCTCGTGAGAGCGGGAAGAAGTACATGATGATGGAGACGGTGGTCTGGAGCCGGGAGTATTTGTATGTGCGGGAACTGCGGGATACCGGTCGTTTGGGACGTATCCAGTTTGTTCGCGGAAGCCACCTCCAGAACATGGAAGGGTGGCCCGGTTACTGGGAGGGATTGCCTCCGATGCACTATGCGACGCACTGCGTCAGCCCCTGCTTGGGTATCGTCAATGGGGAGGCTGAGTTCGTGTCCTGCCTTGGGTCAGGCCGCATCTCGGAGTCCGGCATCGCCAAGTACGGTTCTCCGTTCTCCTTTGAGACAGCCCATTTCAAGGTCCGTAGCCAAGATGTTGCCGGTGAGGTCACGCGGTATTTGTTCGATGCCGCGCGCCAGTATCAGGAAAGCTTCGACTGCTATGGCTCCAAGACTTCCTTCGAGTGGCAGCTCACCGAGCACGATGACCCGGTGTTGCACCTCGGTGGTGAGACGGTGGAAAAGGTGAAGATTCCGGATTATGCCCACTTGCTGCCTGAGGCCATTCGTCCGTTCACGACGAAGGGCGTCTATGACATGAGTGAGAATGTCCACTTGAGCTTCGTTCAAGGCAGCGGCCACGGCGGCAGCCATCCGCATTTGGTCCACGAGTTTGTGATGAGTGTCATCGAGGACCGCCCGAGCTTCCCGGACTTGCATCAGTCGGTGAACTGGACGCTCGTGGGCATTCTGGCGCACGAGAGCGCGATGCGCGGCGGTGAGAAGCTGCACCTGCCGAACTTCCACGGGATCTAAACAATTCCGGATCGGGAATATTAGGAACGCCCGGAATGGCTTTGTGCCGTTCCGGGCGTTTTGGTCAGAGGAGAGGGTGCGTCAGCAGGGACGGACTTCCATCCACATCGATGCTTGAAACGATTGACCGGGCGCCAGGATTTGCAGCTCACGGTCGTCCGGTCGACTGAAGGCGTTGGGCAGGCACGTCCAGGGTTCTAGGCAGTAGAAATTTTCCGAGGGCGTTCGCGACCAGAGTGCGCAGAAGCGGTAGGCCGGTGCCCCTTCCCAGTTAACGACCACTTCTAGGCGGGCTGCCCGGTCAACCAGGGCCAGTTCTTGGCTCCGGAGGTTTCCTAGGAGCAGGGTGGCTCCGGTGTCCACGGTGGCTGGTAATTCCTGTTCGGGGAACGGTTCTGAAAAATAGGCGTCGCCGCGTCCGATCGGATTAAAGCGGGTGGCTCGGGGAATACGGATGACGCAGTCGCTCCGCTTGGATCCTGCGCTCAGGGGCATCGGTAAATAGGGGTGGAATCCGACGCCGAAGGGCATGGGTTCAGTGGAGAGATTCTCGATAACTTGCTGCCAATGCAGCCGACCTTCTTGAAGCCGGTAGGTCAGGCGGTAGCGAAAGGCGAAAGGGAAAACCGCCCGGGTGGCGTCGCTGTCGGTGAGTTCGAGTTGGACTTGATCGGTTTCTTGGGCCGTGACCTTCCAGGGAGTTTTTCGGGCAAATCCATGCGCTGGCATCGGATGGTTTTGGCCAGCCCAGGGGTAATGGTGGTCGGCGCCGGGTACGTGGTTGTAGCTCACGATTGGAAAGAGTAGGGGGCTGCCCGCCCACATCTCGCGGGGGTATCGAGCAATGACTGCGTCGTCGTGATGCAGAGCCTCCACGAGGCCATGGCCGGGGAGGGGTCTCTGGTATCGGACGAGCCACCCACCCAGCTCGGGCCGCACTTGGGCCATGGCTCCGGTTTGATCCCGGATTTCTACGCAAGCACTTGATGACATCAGGCAATCGGGCAACGCATCGACCGACGGCTCAATTCCAAAATCGCTATCCGATAGTTTCAGGGTATTCTTTCCGGGCTTGGATCCCGCATCTCCCACCGTGTTGCAAGGCTGGCTGAAATCGCCGGCCGTCGAGTCGTTGCGCCAAAAAGTCGAGGCCGGCGGGGTCGTGAGTCTGCAGAGTGTGGCTCCGGCGGCGCAGGCATGGCTGGTGGCCGTGTTGCATCGGCTTTATCCGGACCGCCACGTGGTGGCCATTACGGACACGCTGAAAACCCAAGAGCTTTTGCACGCCGATGCAGCCACGTGGCTGGACGGGGAGCGCCCGCAGTTCTTCCCGGCTTGGGAGACGTTGCCCCAGGACTCTCGATTGCCCCATGCAGACATCATTAGCGAACGGCTCGAAACGCTGATCGCCCTGCAGCGGGCAGAGGGTGTTCCTCCGAAAAGCCGATTGGTGATTACTTCAGTGACGGCCCTGCTGCAGCGCACCTTTACTCCCGACGATTTTAATTCCAGGACTCGGACCTTCAGTCGGGGAGAAACGGTGAACCCGCTAGACCTCATCGAATGGCTCGAGTCGCAGGGTTATGAGCCCGAGGCCCAGGTCTCCCATAAAGGGGAGCTATCCTGGCGTGGCGGCATTGTGGATTTGTGGCCTCTCAATCGCCCCTGGCCGGTTCGGTTGGAGTTCTTCGGGGATGAGCTGGAGTCGCTTCGTGAATTTGATCCCCACCGCCAGACCCGTTTGGAGGCCATCGACTCGTGCGTGGTTCCACCGGCCGGTGAGCTGAGTTTGCTGCGTCCCAAGGCCGGGTCCGAAGCACTGTCACCCCCAGTGAGCGCTCTCGATGCGCACTGGGGCCAAGACGCGCTCGTGGTGATCTGCGGACCGGAGGCGCTGGCTCTCCAAGCAGAACACCACTCCAGTCAGGTTCGAGAGGGGGATGTGTTTCATGAGCCCTGGGAGGCCTTGCAACTGCGGGTTCAGACCTCCGGGGGCGTGTGGGTTCGGGTTGAAGATTCGATCTCGGAACGAGTGAGCGATCCTAATGATTTGCTCATGGAGTCCCTGGATGCCTTCCGTCCCATCGGAGCAACCTTGCCCGCGGCTCAGGTTGCCGAGGAGCAGCGACGGACCTTTTTCCAACAAATGCAGCGGTGGTTAAGGCAAGGCTACCATCTTCAGGTCTTCTGCAATAATGCCGGCGAGCTTCAACGCTTCGGAGAACTGTGGCGCGAACTTCTGCCCTCCAATGGAACCGAGGGCGCTGAAGGTTCTGCGGCGTCAGCGGTTCCGGAAGTCCTCTCTGGTACCATTTCCCGCGGATTTTTGTGCGAAATGGCCCGACGGGTTGTGGTCTCGGATGCGGAGATTTATGGGCGCTACAAAGTGTCTCGGCCGCGGCGCTTGAAGTCCCATCATGCGCAGTCGGTGCGCAATGCCTTCGAGGTGGATTTCACCGACTTCGACCTTGGGGACTATGTAGTTCACCTCCAACACGGCATCGGGATTTACCGGGGCCTTAAGACGCTACCGCCTCGGCAGGCCGGCGCCTCGGGCGGGGGTCAGGAATGCCTGGTGATCGAATACGCCGCGAGCTCCAGCCACGATGAGGCACCCAAGCTCTACGTGCCGGTCACTGAGGCGCACTTAGTGAGCAAGTACGTGGGCGCGGGCAAGGCGCGTCCGCAGTTGAGTACTATCGGTGGTACTCGTTGGACCAAGGCCAAGGAACAGGCCCAGCGGTCGGTGCGGGACTTGGCGGCTGAACTGCTTTCTGTGCAGGCGGCGCGGGCCACTCAGCCGGGCCACCCGTTCTCGGTCGACTCCCCTTGGCAGAGAGAGTTTGAGGCGAGCTTTGAATTCGAGGAGACGCCCGACCAGGTCAAGGCCATCGCGGCCTCCAAGGTCGACATGGAACTCCCCAAGCCGATGGACCGTCTGATTTGTGGTGACGTGGGCTTTGGCAAGACCGAGGTGGCCATCCGGGCCGCGTTCAAGGCGGTCATGGGAGGCAAGCAGGTGGCGTTGTTAGTGCCCACCACGGTCTTAGCTCAGCAGCACTACAACCATTTTCGGGAGCGCATGGCGGAGTATCCGGTGCGCATCGAATTGATGAGCCGTTTCCGGACGGCCAAGCAGCAGAAAGTCGTCATGGAGGCGGCGGCGGTCGGAGCGGTGGATATCGTCATCGGAACCCACCGGATCGTCTCCGCGGACATGGTTTTTAGGGATCTGGGACTGGTGATCGTGGACGAGGAGCAGAAGTTCGGAGTGAAGCACAAGGAGCAGTTCAAACTGCTACGCCGGACTGTCGATGTGCTGACCCTCAGTGCGACTCCTATTCCGCGGACGCTGTACCTGGCCCTCACAGGCGCGCGGGACCTCAGCACTCTGGAAACCCCGCCGCAGGATCGCCTGCCGGTGGAGACCATCGTTGGCAATTACGATGAGAGGGTCATCCGCGATGCCATCCAGCGGGAATTAAATCGGAGCGGTCAGGTGTACTTCTTGCACAATCGGGTCTCCACCATCGAGGCCATGGCACTCAAGATAAAGACACTGGTGCCGGAGGCTCGAGTTCTGGTGGGGCATGGGCAGATGGATGACGACGAGTTGGAGAAGGTGATGACGCGCTTCGTCAACGGCGAGGCCGATGTGCTAGTGAGCACCACGATCATCGAGAGTGGTTTAGATATTCCTAACGCCAACACGATAATCATCGATCGGGCGGATCGTTTTGGTCTGAGCGAACTGTACCAACTCCGCGGCCGCGTGGGCCGCTACAAGCACCAGGCCTATTGCTACCTGATGTTGCCACGCCACGCCCAATTGCTGACCGAGGCCCGCAAACGGATGAGTGCCATTAAGCAGTACAGTGCGCTGGGTAGCGGTTTCAAGATCGCCATGCGCGACTTGGAGATCCGCGGTGCGGGCAATTTGTTGGGTTCTCAGCAGAGCGGCCACATCACTGCGGTGGGCTTCGACCTGTATTGTCAGTTGCTCGGTCAGAGTATTTCGGTGTTGAAGGGTGAAACGGTTCGAACTCGGATCGAGGTCCGAGTATCGCTGGATTTCCTGGCCACCAATCCGGGTGAAGAAGGGTCCGCTAAGAGTGACTCTCGTCGTTCTAAGTCCGACAGTGAGCCTGCCCTGAACATATCCATCCCCAGGGACGGCTGTGTCGCCACCTACTGGGACGATCCGGATGAAGAGCCCTCCCGGGGAAGGTCTTCGGGCTCTCGGCGTCCGTTGGACGAAGACGACGGGCGAAAGTTTCCGGCGTACCTGCCGCTCGACTACGTGCGGGAACCGTCCCAGCGAGTCGAGGTCTACCGCAAGCTGGCCCAGGTTACCGAAAAGGCCGGTGTCGAAGTGTTGCGTCAGGAACTGCGGGATCGCTTCGGACCGTTGCCAGGGCCGGTGGATTTGTTGCTCCAGACGCATGAGCTGCGGCTTCTCGCGGCCGAATGTCGGGTCACTTCGGTGGAGGTTACCGAGGGCAAGGTGAAGCTCATGCACCGAGGCACTCTGGTCACGGTGGGTGGTCAGTTTCCTCGGCTGTCCAAACGCGACGCCAAGGGGCGCCTGCAAGAAATTCGACGCCTGTTGCTCTCGTTGGCCGGTGATTCACCCAAAGCATGAAGGACCCTGGAATTCTTCCGCTGAGTCGATTCGTGTGCGGGATCTTTGCTCTCCTCCTGCAAATGGGTCCGGCCTGGGCCCGAGAATTGTGGGTGGTCGATCCGCAGGGCTTGAACGGTCCGGAGAATGCCTTGTTGGCATCGATCCAGGGAGTCCTCAACCGCACAGATGCGGTGGTGTGGGTGAAGGGTCCGGGCATGAATGCGCGCATCCTCGACGAGTTGCGCAACGAGGGTTGGGTCTTGCGCGAGGTCCGGGGTCCTTGGCCGCTCTTGCGGGAACACCGGGCGGCGTTTTCAGGCTTGGTCATCGGTCAGGTGGGCACGGAATCACTCAATGGCGCGACCACGCTGGCGGGTTTGACCAATGCGGTGGTGGCCGACCCGTCGCTGGTCGAGCGATTGGTGGCCGAGGGTTGGCCTGTTCTGGCCGACGCTCGCTCCCAGTCGATCGCCACTTTGTGGACTGAGACCCGAGCCCGGGTGGCCCGCGGTGTGATGATTCATCAGGACCCCTCGAAGGCGCTGCACCTTCGGGATCTGGCCATTAGCCTGGGCGCTTGGACGGTCTACGAAGAGCCGGCCGCTGAGCGGACCCGTCAAGTTCAGGCGCTCGGTCCGCATACCCGCGTCTATGGCTGGGGGCGCAGTGAATTGGAATTTGTTCGCGAGGTGAGTCAGGGAGGTGGAGCTGTTATCCCGGCCGACTGGTCGCTGAACTTGTCCGCGCTCCGTCATCTTCCGGCGACGGGGCCGGTCCGCTCCCGGCCGCCGAAACCGCGGGCGCGTTCATCGGGCGAACGGGTGGTGGCCTTTGTGGTGAGCGACGGAGACAACTTGCAATGGGTGGGTGGGCGCTTCGTGGACGATCCGGGTTTTTGGGCCAGCCCGCTTCGGGGTCGCTTCGCGGTGACCTGGGAGATGCCGCCGGAGGCGTGGGTGATGGCCCCTCGGATCTTCGGGAAGATTCTCGGAATGGCCACTCCCTTGGATGACTTCATCGCCGGGCCCAGTGGCTACGGCTACCAGTTCCCGGCTCACTTGCCGGATCGACCGGCTGCGGCCGCCGAGACGGCACGGGCTGTGGGTCGAGTGGATTGGCCGTTGGTCACGCTGCTCAATGCTGGCGGAGGTCAGGACTCATCTAAGGACTGGTTGGAGCGGCCGGAAATCCGTGGAGTCCTCTACAAGGACTATGCGCCCTACAACCGCGGTCGAGGTGCGGTGTACTGGCATCAAGGCAAGCCCAGTGTCTCGTACCGCTATTTGCTGTGGGAACAGAAAGACCGTTCGGGAGCATTGAGGCCGGATTGGCTTCCAGCCGGAGTGGCCGAGGCCGTCGAAAGACAACCCTCCGGAGCCGAGGCGGGTTCTGAGGCCTATGCCTTGATTAATGTCCACGCGTGGTCCTTCCGTGATTCGGGAGGGCCGATGGGGGCGATCGGCCGGACCATTGAAGCGCTGCCTCCCCGGGTCCGAGTGGTCACCGCTGCGGAGTTCTTCGAGTTGATGGCTGGGGAGGCTCCCCTTCGGAACGGCAAGAAAGGCGACTGACTCGGGAGGGCTTTGGTCTATGATAAGTCCCATGCCAGAAGGTTTGGTGAAGTTTCTGCAACGCTGGTTGGTCACAACCATTGGTGTTTTATTGGCCGATGTCTGGGTGGACGGGATCCATCACCAGACCTTCGGTGCCTTGCTGGAGGCCTCGCTGTTGCTGGGCTTGCTCAATGCGTTTGTGCGCCCGCTGCTCATGGTGATTTCGCTCCCGCTGTTGATCTTCAGCCTTGGGCTGTTTGTGATGGTTATTAACGCGGTGCTCCTGAGCCTCGTCGGCGGCATGCTTCAGCCCGGATTCGTCGTGGACGGATTTAAGTCTGCCTTCTGGGGTGGAGTAATTATCAGTCTGGTTTCGCTGGTGGTGAATGGGTTCCTGGGACGTGGAGCCAAGGTGCAGTTTCAGGGCAGTATTCGTGGATCCACCGGACGCCGTCCGCCGAAGAAAAAGGATGAGGACGGCGGCGGACCGTTGATCGATGTTTGAAGCGAAGGTTTGATCTGGACCCATGGCCTCGAAGTCCCGAACTGAATCGTCACGAGCGCATCCCCGCAGGGCCCTCGCGCCGAAGGTGCTGCTGCTGGCGCTGGTTGGGGTGTTGATCTGGGGTGTGTGGCGGGTGCTGGGGCCAGAAAGGACTACCGCCTCCAAGCCCGGGTCCGGAATAGCCAACGAAGCCCCCAGGGTTCCGGTCGAGCCAGTTCCGACTCAGGCTGCAGCTCGAGCTCCGACCTCGGCTCAGCCAATGCAGGCGCCCGTGGTTCCAACGGTGGTTCCGGTGCCTCCTGCAGTTTCGCTGGTTCCGGCTCCAGCCAGTGAGCCGTCACCACAGCCTTCGTTGGTGGCGATTTCTAATGCTGCACCGGCGCTGTTGGGGCTCACGTCGGCTCCGGTGATTCTTTCCACTCAGCTTCTTCGCGCAGCGGTGGCACTGCCCGAGTTGTCGATTTCCAACAGCGGGGCCGCTTGGGTGCCTCGCGGGGCCACCAATTATCTGGAGGCGCAAATCGCACTGGCTGGCCTGGGAATTTCCTCCGGCTCCATCGATGGCGTGGGAGGCGCGCAAACCGCGGCCGCATTGAAAGCCTTTCAATCGCAGCAAGGCTTGGAGCAGACCGGTTGGCTAGACCGCAATACCCGCAAGGCTCTCATGCTCAAGCGGGCTCCATGGGCTCCCTACCGTGTCAGTGCCCAAGACGTGCTGCGTCTGGCCCCATTGCCCGAGACTTGGTTGGGCAAATCGCAAGTTCTTGGTCTGGAGCACGAAACCCTGCTGGAGCGTTTGGCTGAGAGGTTTCAAGCACATCCGGGATTGCTGCGCCGTCTCAACCCTGCTGTGGACTGGGCTCAGCCGACTCAAGGTCTAGAATTGACCTTGCCCGCGATTGCGCCAATCCCCGCCCGTCGTGCGGGTCTCATTCGCATTAACCTTGCCGGTCGGTTCCTGCGGGTGTTCGACACCGGCGGCGAATTGATCGCGCATTTCCCCTGCAGTATTGCGCGGCGGGTCGAGAAACGTCCGGTGGGAGATCTTCAGGTGCTAGTGACCGTGCCCAACCCCGACTACACTTGGGATCCTGAAGTGTTTCCCGAGTCGCCAGAAGCGCTCTCCGTAGGCCGAAAATTGCGCATTCCGCCTGGTCCCAATAACCCGGTGGGTGCTGCCTGGATAGGACTCAATCGCTCGGGCTATGGGATCCACGGGACCCCCAAGCCCGAGGACGTGGGTCGCACCGAGAGCCACGGCTGTTTCCGTTTGGCCAATTGGAATGCAGAGTTGCTCCGTCGGATGGCCTGGCCGGGACTTACTGTGCGAGTGGAAGGCGAAGTCTTGGGGACCCCGGCGTCCGCGCTCACGACGACGGCGACGACGGCCACTAATTCAGTGAAGGCTCCGCCGCCTTTGGGTGTGCCGGTCAATGGAGCTCCTGTTGCCGTCCCCGCAGGCACTAACACGGTCTCTCCGCCTCCGTTGTGAGTGACCATTGAGTCGGGACCCTGGCGGGAAGTCCTCAGCCCCAGAGTTCAACCCTATTTCTGGCAGAAAGACACGCCGCCGCATTGCGTTCTGCAAATTCCCGGCGTAGGCCTCCGGGATGCCGTCTCCATTGGCCAGTTGTCCGGACCGCGGCGCGGCCCTACTGCGCGGACGCTTGGAATCCATTCCCGCGCTTTTGGAAGCCTGGGCTGCTTCCCCAGAGGCGGCGCGAGCGGCCCAACCGCAGAAGCGTCCCCAGCGCGTGGTGGCCACGGGTTTAGGCAGTTCCGAGGCCCATGCCCGATATTTGGTGTGGTTGCTCAACCGGTTCACGGACGTCCCTGCAGAGTTTCTACCCACCGGGGCTTTGTTGAGTGCGGACTATGGCTGTAGGCGGCAGGACCGTACGTTGGTGGTCTTGAGTCAGGGACTGTCGGCCCATGCCCGTATGGCACTGGGTTGCCGTGAGGGCTTCGCCAGAACGGTGCTCTTCACTGCGGCGAGCCGGGAGGGGTTGATCCGCGGCGGAAAACAAGATCGAGCCCGATGTCTGGAGGCCTTGGTGCAGGAAGGTACCGAGGTGATCCGATTTCCCCTGGAGGACGAATACATCTTGTTGATCCGGGTGGTGGGGCCGGCATTGGGATTCTTGGCGGCCCGGCTTTGGGTGGGTGCTCTGTCTGGAGGGAGTTTGTCCGGGGATCCTCAGACGGTGGGAGCCGAGGCGGCCCAAGCGTTCCGCACGGGCTGGTCGGCGGGCCGGGTCGCTTGGCCTCGTATGGAGCCCGAGGTCTTCGGTCAGGGCTTCGTGTTACTCGCCTCGCCGGACCTGATCGAGTGCCTCCAGAACCTGGCTTTCAAGTTTGTAGAGGGACTCTTTCGACCGGCGCCGACCCTCCAGGAATTGCTTCAGTTCGCCCATGGTCCCTTCCAGCAATTGACCGCAGCGCCGCGTCCCGTGGTGGTGCTGCATCGAGCCGGCGAGATCGAAGGAGACCAACTCCGCCGGATACGGGAACTGTGTCTTAGCGCCTCCCTGAGGTGCCATGACACCGGCTCAGGCTTGGTGTCGCGGGCCGATCTCCTGGTCTTCGAGGCGGAGGGACTTTTTGTGGAACCATTGCTGGATGGCGTGGAGCGAGAGGGCGTCGATCAGGTGGATTGGCCGGGCCGGGGTCTGGATGGCCCGCTCTACGAGTACTCCGGTCCTGTCAGTTCACCCCCCTTGGGCTGAGGGGAGGAACAAATTGGCCGCAGCCGAATCGATTCGCCGCAACCCTTCTCGTCGCCGTCTCCCATCGCGCTGGGAACTCAGGCAAGGGACCGGAGCAACGGAGCTAGGCGCGTGTTCTGCTGGGCCATGTGCTTGAGGCAGGGATCGATGCGTATGGCCAATTCGACCCGTTCCCGTGCGGCTTCCGGGAGGCCGACTAAGGCCTCGTAACAGGCGAGATGGAAATTCCAAAGCCCGTTGAGTTGGAGAGCCTTCGGGGCCGTAAGTAAGGCCTGTCGGGCTTCTTCATAGGCGCCGAGTTCGTAAAGGCAGCAGCCCCACCCGATGAAGTGCTCCACATCGGCATCTCGGCGCGCACACAACGCGTTGAAGGCCTTGGCCGCTTCGACCCAATGCCCCATTTGCTGGTGAATGACACAACGCAACTCGAGCACCTCCGGCTCCAGTTGGTCTCCGGGGGGGAGTTGATCTAATTCCTGCAAGGCCGACTGGCTCATTCCGAGTTCGAAGTAACCGACCGCGGCCTCCGTTGTCTGACTGAGTTTCGAAAACGGCACTGCGCAGAATGCCATAATTCCTGTGAAACTCAAACGACCTCGATACCGAGAGATTCCCCCGACGAGCATTCTGGAGCATTCTGGGCACACAGTAGGTTTCCATGCGTTGGTTCGATGCCCATAATCACCTGCAGGATTCCCGGTTGGGCAACGACCCGCGGGGATGGGTGTCTGCCGCCGCCGCTGCCGGTATCGCCGGTATGGTGGTCAATGGAACGTGCGAGGGCGACTGGCCGGAGGTTCGACGGTTGGCGGCTCAGTGCCCCTCGGTGATCCCAGCCTTCGGCCTGCACCCTTGGCGTGTCTCGGCCCGATCCCCCCGGTGGCACGACGCATTGATCGAGTGCCTGGACCAGACATCCCGCGCCGGATTGGGCGAGGTCGGATTAGACCGTTGGATCCTCGATCAATCGCTCGAACGGTGCGTCGAACTAGGAACCGGCCCGGTGGGTCCGGCCCCTCTGGAGGTTCAGCTCGAGGTGCTCGATGAGCAGCTCGTGATGGCTTCGGAACGCGGCCTTCCGATCACCGTGCACTGCTTGAAGGCTTGGGGACCCTTGATGGAATATCTCCGAGGGCGGCCGCGACTGCCCCGGGGCTTCCTGTTGCATAGCTACGGGGGTTCCGTGGAACTGGTGCCCGAGTTGGTTCGACTGGGTGCCCACTTTAGCATCTCTGGACACTCCCTCCATCCGCGGAAGGCCTTACAGGCAGGCGTCTTTAGGGCGATTCCCCGGGACCGATTGCTCATCGAGACCGACGCCCCCGATCAGCTGCCGCCCGCCGACTGGGTTTCTCATCCCGCCACCGAGACGCGGGGCCGGCCGGTGAACTCACCGATCAATTTAGTCCGGATCGCCGAGGGAGTGTCTGGCCTCCTGGGAATCCCGATCGAAGAGTTGGCCGCACAGTGCGAGGCCAACTGGATGCGCTTCTTCGGACCGCCGTTTTTTGGCGAGACCGGCTCGCGGGTCACAGCGCCTGCTGGATCCGCTGGAGTTGCCGAAGCAGTGCTGCCATCTGATCGAGGGGGATCATGTTCGGCCCGTCGCTCAGAGCGTTATCCGGTTCTGGATGGGTCTCGATGAACAGCCCGTGAACTCCGGCCGCCACGGCACACCGGGCCAAAACCGGACCAAACTCCCGCTGCCCACCGGAGGAATCTCCCTGCCCACCGGGCAGTTGGACCGAATGGGTGACGTCGAATACCGTGGGATAGCCGAAACCAGCCAGGATCGGCAGCGAGCGCATATCTGTGACAAGGTTGTGGTATCCGAAGGTGGTGCCCCGTTCGGTGAGCATCAAATGGCGATTGCCCGTCTCGGCCGCTTTGGCCACCACGTTCTTCATGTCCTGCGGTGCCAGGAACTGCCCCTTCTTGATGTTGATGATTTTGCCGGTGGCGGCAGCCGCCTGGACCAAGTCGGTTTGACGGCAGAGAAAGGCTGGGATTTGGAGGATGTCGCAGACCTTGGCCGCGGCGATCGCCTGCTCCTCGGTGTGGACATCGGTTAAGACCGGCACGCCCACTTCGGTGCGGATGCGTCGCAGGATTTCCAAACCCTCGGTCATTCCCGGGCCACGGAAGGACTTTCCCGACGAGCGGTTGGCCTTGTCGAAGCTAGCCTTAAAAACATACGGAATCTTTAGTCGGCCGCACACCGACTTCAGTGTGTGCGCGATCTCCAGGCAGAGGGTTTCACTCTCAATGACGCAGGGGCCCGAGATCAGGAAGAGCCCCTTGCGACGGTTCAGGACCCGCCACAGCGGGAGGATGGAATCGCTCACACCGGAGGTCATCGCGGTGACGAGACGCTTTCGCAATCCCGGAATCGCTCTCCAGGAGTTGTTGATCCGGATCGATCACTTGCAGCGCGCGTTCGTTCAAGCCTTTGTCAGTGCCCCGGACCGGCAGGGCGTTGGGGCAGGTCTCTTTGGCCTGCCAGTTTGAGGGAGAAGTTCGTTGAGTACCGCGGGGGCAGCGGTGGGTGCATGTTCAGTAAGAAGCGGCCCCTACTTAGGCGCTCAATGTTGACGGGCTTCCGGCCCATTTTGTGAAGCTCTCCGTCACTGGTGTTACGTCGGTGGAGCCAGTGCGATGGATCACACGGAACCGCATCGAGCCAACTCGACCGTGCCTTCGGCTCCCGTCGTGGGTCATCCGAGACGAAAATCCCGCGTTGACCGTGGTGCCCTGGCTGCGGTTCAACTGCGTTTGTGCATCCCGCAAACTTCATTCGTGGCGCATTCGTCGCGTTCACTGGTCTGACATTGGGCCTGGGCCTTGTTCGGGCCGACGTGTCTCTCCATTCGCTCTTTACCGATCATGCAGTTTTGCAACAGGGCAGGCCGGTGCCGGTCTGGGGGCATGCGGCCGACGGTGAGACGGTGACCGTGGAGTTCGCGGGTCAGAGCGTCTCCACTGTGGCCCAAAATGGTCGTTGGTCGTTGCGTCTCAAGGCGTTGAAGGCCACCGCCGACGGGCGCAACCTTCAGGTCCGCGGCCACAATACTGTGATTCTGAGCGATGTGGTCGTCGGCGAGGTTTGGATTTGTTCGGGACAGTCCAATATGGAGTGGCCCCTGTCGGCCAGTTTCGAGCCGGCGGCGGACATTGCCTCGAGTGCCAATTCGAACTTGCGCCTCTTTACGGTCACCAAGCGGCGTTCCTCGGTTCCGCAGACCGAGCTCAATCATGCCGTGCATGCTTGGGGCACGGCCTCGCCCGAGGCGGTCCGGCGTTTCTCAGCCGTCGGTTACTATTTCGGCCGAGACTTGCAGCCGGCGCTGGGTGTTCCCGTGGGTTTGATTCACACCAGTTGGGGCGGATCACCGGCCGAGGTGTGGATGAGCGAGGAGTCGATTAAGGACAATCACCTCTACACCCGGGACATTTTGGATCCGTACGTCCCGATTCATCGGGCCCATGAAGCCGCGTTGTCGAAGTGGCGCGCCGCCAAGGCCGCGGCCGAGGCCAAAGGGGAAAAGTTCAGTCAAGGAGCTCCGGGAGCCCCGTGGTGCCCGGCCGAACTCTACAACGGCATGCTGCGCCCGCTCATGCCCTACGCAATTGCCGGTGCCATTTGGTACCAAGGTGAATCCAACGCCGGTCGGGCATGGCAGTATCGCAGCCTCTTCGCTGACATGATTCGTAATTGGCGTTCTGATTGGAATCAGGGCGATTTCCCGTTCTTGGCTGTTCAGTTGGCGCCTTGGGACAAGAACCGCAAGCGCTCGCTCGCCGACATCACTGCAAAGCCCGTTGAGAGCGACTGGGCTGAACTGCGCGAGGCCCAGAACCACGTCGCCGAGACCCTGCCCCACGTGGGTATCGCGGTCATCACTGACGTGGGCGACAAGGATGACATCCATCCCACCCGTAAAGCTCTGGTCGGCGCCCGTCTCGCGTTGCTGGCCCAGACCATTGCCAATGGAAAGTCGGTGGAGTCGAGTGGACCGACCTATGCGTCGCAGGGGCACTCCGGTTCGACCTTAATCCTGAACCTGAACCACGCCCGGGGTCTCAAGACCTCGGATGGTGCGGCGCCTAAAGGCTTTGCTCTGGCCGGCAAGGACGGCGTCTGGCACTGGGCCACGGCGGAAATCTCTGGGTCCAGTGTTCGGTTGCATGCTTCGCAGGTGCCGCACCCGCTCCATGTCCGCTACGGCTGGGATGATTTCCCGGTTGTGAATTTGATCAATGGCAGCGGTTTGCCGGCCTCACCCTTCCGAACCGATCACTTCCGTGGCGTCACGCAGAACTAAGTCAGGGGAGTTGGGTTGAGCGCCGCGGGTTTTGGTTTGGGGTTTGTAGGCCTCGCCCGCGGCGGTTGTCAGATTGTAGGGATGGGGCTCCGGTGCGTCGGTTCGCCCAAAGTCCATCGGGATATGGCTTCGGCATCCTGGGCCGAGGCCGGGAGTGGTGAGGTCACCAGCAATTTCAGTGGTACGCTGCAGGGGACGCGCGCGGTCCACAGTCTCCCCTTCGAAAAGTCGATTCCGGAGTCCGGCCTCCCCCAGCAGGTGGCGCAATTGGACGGATAACTTGGGCCTGGAGCACCGTCCCAGATCCGCTTCGACGAGCCCAACGAGAACAGGCCTGTTCGACTGTGAACCCGACGCAATCGTTCTGCCTCCGGCCCGGGTAAGGGCGTTTCCGGCATTACCGTTACGGGGTTGGCATGGCGTTTCTTGGACCTGTCTCCAGTCGATGAGGGTGATCGGCCCGTCAACTGCTTCTCTTAGTTTCGATGTTTTGGATGAACCTGTTTCATGAATGAATGCGCCCTTCGACAGTCGACAGCTCCACGCGTTTGTCATTCTGGCTCGCACGGGGAGTTTCACTCAGACGGCCCGCGAACTGTTCCTCACCCAGTCGGCGGTCAGTCATTCCATGAAAGCTTTGGAAACCGATGTGGGCTGTCGTCTTTTGGACAGGTTGGGCAAGAAGGTCTTGCTAACCCAAGCCGGCGAGCAGTTGTTGGTGCATGCCGAGCGGGTGCTTCAGGAAATGTCCAGCGCCCGTGCGGGCATCGAGCGACTGGGCAAATGGGGGATGGGTCGCCTGCGCATCGTGGCTCCGCCCGCCCTCTGCGCCTACTTGCTGCCGGCGGTTTTGCGGGAGTTCAAGGAAAGCTTTCCTCAGAGCCTCATTAGCGTGGAAGTCGGCGATTCGGCCTCGGCCGTGGCAATGATCGAATCGAATCGGGCCGACTTGGCCCTGACGCTGGAGCCCAAGTCCGAGGAACGCTTCCAGTTCGTGCCGCTCTTCTCTGATGAGCTGTCGTTCATTGCCTCACCCAAGCATCCCTGGGCCCAATCCGGCTCCGTGCCTCGGGCGGAAATCTCCCGGCAGAGCGTGGTCGTTTATGGAAAGCGCAGCCTCACTTGGCGCATTCTTGACGCCTATTTTCGAGAGGAGGGCGTCGCGCTCAACACGGTCATCGAGATGGGCAGCTTCGAGGCCCTGAAAGAACTAGCAAAACTCAACCTCGGGGTAGGAATCCTTGCTCCTTGGGTCGCCGCGCCTGAACTGCGGAATGGATCGCTGGTCGCACTGCCATTGGGACGACGCAAAGCTCGCCGGGATTGGGGTGCCCTGCACTGGCGCACGCGCCGTCTGACTTTGGCCGAGGAGACGTTTCTGGGTCTGTGCCGAACGGCCTCCGAAGACCTGTTTCAAGCCGAGGTGGCTTCGGTCGCCTGAGCGGACCGATTCAATTGCATCGGTCCTGCGGACTGCGTAAATCCTGCCGGCTCAGCGCCGCCGTTGAAGAGGCGAGCCGGAGTTGGCAAATTCGGAGTTAGCGCCGGGGTGTACCTTGGCCCCGCAGTTCGCCTCGGATGTCGGGTTTGGGGCGGAAGACCACTCCCCGCACTGTGTCCCAGAGCAGGTAGCCGAGAAACAGCGAGTTGTGGTGCAAATAGCGCCCGACCAGACGGCGCGGTTCCGAGGCCATCCGGTAGAGCCAAGTCAGGCCGCACCGTTGCATCCAGCCTGGGGCATCGGCTCGCAGCCCGGCGTTCACGTCAAAGGCCTGACCCACCGAGAGCAGGACCCCGTGTTCGATCAGAGGTTTAACCCGGGCTATCCAGCGCTGCTGCTTCGGGGTGCCCAGACCCACCCAAATGAAGTCGGGTTTGAGACGCCGCAACTCTTTTAGGACCCGGTCCTCGTCGGCCCCAAGAACTCCACCCGTATCGCAGCGGCCATGGAAGGAGCCTACTATGCGTAAACCTGGATTCAGGAGCGTGAATCGTTCAGCCAACGCCCGACCACAGGCCTCCGATCCGCCCAAGAGGTAGTGTGTGAGGGTGGGTGGTGAATGGATCAGCGCATGCCGGAAGAACGCCGGACCGTAGACGCGATCCTTCATGCCGGCCCCGGCCGCATTGAGCAGCCAGAGCAGCGGGGAACTATCGGGGATGAAGCGATCGAAGCACTCGGAGGTCTGGCGGTATTCCGGATCGGATCGGCGCAGGGTGACGATCTGCGTGTTGCAAAACTCGATGGCTGACGGGAAGGACTGCTGTGTCAGTTGGCAGCACAGGTCCATCGCTCCCGGGTGATCGGTCACGGTCAGCACAGTCCCCAGGCATCCAATCTCTCGCGGTGCCGGGAAGTTGCCGGGAGGAAGGGTGTTGTCCAAGGGCATGTGCGACTGAGCCAATCCAAGGTTTTTGCCCAGCGCGAGCAGTTTCGGTGAGTTCCGTCCGGCGGGACGGAGATCCCTTCTCTATTCGATCCCACCTAGCCCAGTGCCCGTCACCCGCTCCAAGGCCAGCGAAACTCCGCTTCTAAATCTCCGATGAGGACGCCCGCGCGACCTGCTGGACGCTCGCGCTTCGGGCTTCTGGTCTACCGGGGTTTCGGCTTATCATCAGCTCCGTCATGGACACGCCGACCCGAGAAGAGTTCGCGGTGCTAGCCCGCCGGGGTAATTGCATCCCGGTGGCCCGTCGCCTGCTCGCGGATTTTGAAACACCCTTGTCCGCCTACCAGAAACTGCGAGGGCAGGGCGAATCGTTCCTCTTCGAGTCCGTCGAGGGGGGCGAGCACTTGGGCCGCTATTCCTTCGTCGGCTGCGGCCCCCGTTCGGTGATCCGCCAAGTCGGTGATCGGGTGGAGATCTTAGAACACGGTCGAGTGATCGAAACCTACCGCGTCTCGCCCACTCCGGGTCAACCCGGCGAGAAGGTCGTCCGCGACGGGCTTCAGGTGGTTGAGGCCGTGCTTTCAGGCTTCGTTCCCGTGCCGGTTCCCGGCATGCCCCGCTTCACTGGCGGTGCGGTGGGATTCTTGGGCTACGAGTTCATCCATGATGTGGAACCGGTGGTACCGCGTCCGCCAAAAGATGAGTTAGGGACTCCCACGCTGTATTTTCTGATCGCCGACCAGGTCCTCGTATTTGATCGCGTGGCTCAGACGTTGACAGTGATTGTGCATGCCGTGCTGCCCCCCGGCGGTGATCCGGATGTCGCCCATGAAGATGCGGTCTCTGAGATCGATCGCCTCGTGGCCCTGCTGGAGCAACCTCTCCCGAGCCGCCCGGTGACCCTTGAGACCCAAGTTCCCGACGCTCCCTTTGTCTCCAACACCCCGCGCGAGCAGTTTCTAGCCAACGTCGCCCGGTCCAAAGAGTTTATCCGTTCTGGCGACATCATCCAGATCGTCGGCTCCCAGCGTTTCAGCGCCCCGGTAAAAGCCTCGCCCATGGAGATTTACCGAGCCGTGCGCTCCATCAATCCCTCGCCCTACATGTTCCTTTTGGAGCTAGAGGGCTTCGCATTGGTGGGGGCCTCGCCCGAATTGCATGTGCGTTGCGAAGAGCGTGCCGTGGAAATCCGACCCATCGCTGGCACCCGTCGTCGCGGGGCTAATGAGGCGGAAGACCTGGCCCTGGAGCAGGAGCTTTTGGCTGATCCCAAGGAGCGCGCTGAGCACGTCATGCTCGTGGATCTGGCCCGCAACGACATCGGTCGTGTCTGCGAGTATGGCAGCGTGGCCGTCCGTGACTTGATGGTCATCGAACGCTACAGCCACGTGATGCACATCGTCTCCCAGGTGAACGGCCAACTCTCGCCCGAGCGCACGGCCTTCGACTTGATGCGGACCACCTTCCCGGCGGGGACCCTCAGCGGCGCGCCCAAAATCCGGGCCATGCAAATCATCTCGGAACTCGAAGGCACCACCCGCGGGCCCTATGGCGGCTGCGTGGGCTACTTCGGGTTCAATGGCAATGCCGACCACTGCATCACCATTCGAACGGCACTGGTGAAGGACGGAATGGCGTATGTCCAAGCCGGTGGCGGTTGGGTCAACGACTCCGACCCCGAGTCTGAATTCGACGAGACGGTCAACAAATCGAAGGCCATGCGGAAGGCCATCTCGCTGGCCGAACACTTCCCGCGCTGATGGTTCCGCGCGGATCCATCGACTCGGGAAATCTGCGCACCCACAAAAGGGGTTTCCCCTCGCGGAGCCTTACCTCCTTTTACTTCAGGGCCACGATCATTTGCACTTCGGTCGCGGAGTTGACCGGCAGACCCGCCACGCCCACCGCAGCCCGAACATGCCGCCCATCGTCTCCGAGTAAAGCCACCAGCAAATCGCTGGCCCCGTTGATCACCTTGGGACTGTCCGGGAAACCGGCCACGCAATTGACGTAACCGCTGACGGAAATCACGTGGTCGATGCGATCCAGATCGCCCAGGCCTAGTTTTGCGCAGGCCAGCAAATTGAGCGCGCACAACTTGGCCGCCTCGTAGCCGTCTTCGATCGTCAGAGTCTCACCGACCTTGCCGGCATATTGAATCTTACCTTCCCGGCTCGCGATCGCCCCGGGTAAATACAACGTCTTGCCCTCAATGCGAAAGGGCAGGTAGTTCCCGCCGGGTGGCGGCGGAGCGGGTAGGGCAATGCCGAGTTCGGCCAGTTTGGATTCAATGCGGCTCATCGTTGGAAACTCTGGACCGGGCCCGTCTCCAGCGCGAGCGCATCGTTGGTTTCGGAGCAGGCAACCGTGCCTCCGCAGCATGGCCAAGATTGACGCTGGAGCGCTTCAATGGCTTTGTTAAGTTCCAACTGTTTTCGTTTTAAGAACATGCCCAATCCCTGGACCGGCAAAGGAAATCCTTACACCCGCAAAGAAGTCCGCGAGCGCTTGATGGACACCATCAAGAAAGGCGACGCCGTCATCGCCGCCGGCGCTGGCGCGGGCATTAGCGCAAAATTCATCGAGAAGGGCGGCGCCGACCTCATCATCATCTATAACTCCGGCCGCTTCCGCATGATGGGCCACGGATCCACCTGCGGCATGATGGCTTACGGCGACGCCAATGCCATCGCCATGGAGATCGGAGAGTACGAAGTGCTTCCAGTCGTCGAAGAAGTGCCCGTCATCTGCGGCGTCCACGCCACCGATCCCCGCCGCCGCATGTGGCACTGGTTGGGCAAGGTCAAAGAGATGGGTTTCAGCGGCGTGAACAACTTCCCTACCCACACCATCATCGACGGCCATTTTCGGGGCGTGCTCGAAGAGACCGGCATGAGCGTGAAGAAGGAATATGAAATGGTCGCGCTCGCCCGGAAAATGGATCTCTTTTCCATCGTCTATGTCGGCACCCCTGAAGAAGCCGTGGAAATGGCCAAGTCCGGGGCTGACGCCATCATCGCCCACGTCGGTACGACCGTCGGTGGCAGCATTGGCGTCCAGAACGCCGTAGTGAGTTGGGACTTCACCCTCCAGCGCACCCAGGAAATCATCAACGCCGCCTCCCGAGTCCGGAAAGACATCTTCTTCCTGTGCCATGGCGGCCCCATCAACACACCCGCCGACGCCGATCGCGTGATGAAGAACACCGATGCTGTGGGCTTCGTCGGAGCCAGTTCCCTCGAGCGAATGGGAGTCGAAGCCTCGCTGACCAACCTCACGAAGGAGTTCAAGCGCCTCAAGGCCCCCGCCGCCAAGAAGTTCGGCAAGAAGAAGTAATTTACGAGTGGTGAAGATCGTTCGTCCCGGAGGGTTCCAAATCGGAGCCCTCCCGAACTCCCGATGGATCCGCCCCAATGGCGCCAGTGACAGAGGTCAGGGGACAGAGATCAGGTGTCAGGGGACAGGTGTCAGGGGTTAGGGTTCAGAAGTTAGAAGTCAGGGATCAGAGGACTGCAGAGTGAACCGATGCACAGCGGGATCGATCTGGAGCGAGCATAGGAGGCGAACAACAAAGAACCCCTCGTGCGCAGCGCGAAGTCATCACTCAAGGAGTCTCCCTGCGAGCGCAGGATCGATCCCGCGGAGCATCCACCCAAGAGCCAGCCCCCCGGCGCATCAAGGGCTTACCGTCCCTGGGCCGTCGTCGTTGGTTCCGCAGCCGCCGCCCGAATTTCACGGATCAGGTCCTCCGACTGCCACTCATTGCTGGGAAGGATCGCCTGGATCTTCCCTGAAGGCCGAACCACCACAGTGCGCAAATTGTGTTCCATCTTCTCGGGTGGCACATCACGCCCGAAGAGCAGACCAAAATGTCCGGTCAGCGGTTCGAGTTGATCCCAGGCACCTGTCGCCAACGTCCAATGGGATGGATTGTAATTGTGGCGCTCCGCATAAGCTCGCAGAAGTTCCGGAGTGTCGTGCTCCGGATCGAACGAGATAGACAGAAACTTCACGTTCTTCGGCGCATCGGGCTGGCCCTCTAGGCTCTTCTGCGCTCGAGCGAAAAGGTCCGTCATCCGCGGGCAGAAATCAGGATAGGGACAACGAGTAAAAATGAACGTGAAGGCCAACACCTGCCCCCGAAACTCCGACAACCGGATTACCCTCCCCAACTCATTGGTCAGCGTGTAATCCGGCAGCAACGATCCTGCCTCCAGCAAAGGCACCGAAGAAGAGACCCGCACCGGCGGAGGCGCAGCCACGGCATTGGTATCGGAGCCGACGACGTGGATGCGGTCGATCCACCCATCATTCGTGGTAACTAGCATGCGGAAGGCGATCCGGTCACCGGGTTTGAGCCCGTTGAGTTCCTTCGGCTCCTTCACATCGAAGGGCATGGTCATGGCCGGCATGAAACCGGGAATCTCCTCGTGCTTCACCACCACCGACCGCCGCTCAGGCTCCACCCGCCGCACCACCCCACGGACGGAATACTCCCGAGGTGTTTCTTCAGCCGCAGAACCACCGCCCGCCGTGGCGGGAGCCGCCGGCGAGCAGCCAACCCAGCCAAGGGCGAGGGCTGCAGCGAGGAATACCGACGTCAACCAAGGGAACCTCTTCATGCGGGCGTGAAGGTAATCTACTCGCTGCACTAGGCAAAAGGGGAAGACCCATCGGGGCCCCCCAATTGCGAGCCTCACAACACCGTCGCAACACTCTCGCGTACCCGGTCCATCACCACGTCGGCCAGCATGAGTGCAGTTCCGATGCTACGACCGTACCAGACCCGCTTGCCGTGGACAGTGGTGGGATTGATCCACGTAGGCTCCCCGCGCCGGAAGCGTTCCTGCACCGATTCGGCCGAGGCCCCCAGCATGACCGGGATGTCCTCGTAACTGTGCAGGCCATCGCTGATGAAGAAGGGCACCACGATGAGATTATCTGTCTCGCCCAGAGTGTAGGCATCAGCAATCCGAGGATCCTCTTCCATGAAGATCGGATGGACGTCGCGGTAGAGACCTCGTTTCCGGATGAGCAGTACTTGGTCCTCGATTGCGCGTCGCGAATTCTCGTTATTGCTCGTGCCATGCCCGGCGATGAACAGAGAACTCTCGGACAGGGAAGGAACCTCCGGGCTGGAACCCACCGCCTCTTGGGCCCGAGCCAAGATCACCTCCGTCATGCGAGCGTGGGTGCCAACGGGGCCACAATAATGAATCTGGCGACCATTCCTCTCTTGGACCTTCGGAAAGAGCGTCTGACCGCGCTCAGCCAAACCGAGTTCCCGCGGGATCACCTCTTCGGTGAAGTAGCCTTCGCTGATGAACAAGGGAACCACGAACACCCGCGGAGTATGAACTCCGCGCAGCGCCCCGGAAAACGCCGGGTGCTCCTTCCAGAAGCCAGTCAGCACCTGGGCGAAGACCCCGCGCCGACGCAACTCCTCGGCATGTTGATGAGTTGGGGCCGCCGAATCGGCGTTCACCGTCGATCCATGTCCTAGCAGCACCAGTGCAGCATCCGAAAAATCACCCATAACAAGTCTCAGTGTGCGACCAACCGGGCCGCACGCAAGGCGCGGTCGGTTTCTTGCAGCGTGTCCAGTAATCGTTCGGTTGACTCCGGCCCGTTCTGCGGCAAAGGGTTTCGTACCGATTTCTCCCACCATGAATGCCCTAAAAACCCTTACTGTCCTCGCCCTCACCTTCGCCTCGGCCGCCGGTGCCTGGGCTGCCTCGCCCCATGTCGGTGTGGGAGCCAAACCTGAGAAGGGCACCCAAGTGCTCTTCGACGGATCCAAGGAAATGCTCCATTCCAAATGGACTTACTGGAAGGGACCCGGCTTCAAGTCCTCACTGCCCATCAAGTGGCCCATCGTCGAGGATCCCGTGGATGGCGGCACAGTCATGATGACCGATGACCGGGTGTCGGACGGTGGCAAGTTCGGCACGGCCGATTTGGTGACGGTCCAGGAATTTCGCGATTTCCGGCTGCACGTGGAGTTCCGGATCGCAAAACCCCACGGAAACAGCGGCGTGTACTTGCAGAACCGCTACGAGATCCAGGTGCTCGATGGCGACAAAACCCCGCACGGCATGGCCGCGGTGATTAACGAAACGCCCTCACCCTACCACGCCTACAACGGTACCGGAAAGTGGAATGCCTACGACATCAACTTCCGAGCAGCTCGCTTCAAGGAGGGCAAGCTCGTCGAGAAGCCTCTCGTCTCCATGTATTTCAACGGTCAACTCGTACACACCAACGTCACCATCCAACAAGTCTGGGGCGGACCGAATTCCGGAATCGATGGCGGCAATGATGGCGGCAAGGGAATCACCGACAGCCCCGGCGGGCTGAAGCTTCAGAACGAAGGCCACGACGTGCGCTATCGCAACATCTGGATCCGGGAACTGAACCTCAAGAAGGGCGACACCCGGTTCTGATCCGGAGATCGGTTACGGTGAGCTCTGGAGGTAACCCCAGATTTCTCCGGTGATAAGATTCGCGCGGGCGGCCCGTTGATTCGGTCCGCCCGTCGTCGTTTTTGTCCGGGTCTGGAAACGGTTCAGATCGCACGCCGGTGCAACCGTTCGTGAGCGGCCTTGATGAAGCCGACGAACAGCGGGTGCGGGCGATTGGGCTTGCTCAGGAATTCGGGATGGGACTGGGTCGCGATGAAGAACGGGTGCGAGGGGATCTCGATCATCTCCACCAGCTGGTTGTCCGGAGTGGCACCACTGATGCTGAACCCAGCGCCCTCGAAGGCCTCGCGGTAGGCGTTGTTGAACTCATAGCGGTGGCGGTGGCGCTCCGAGACGACTTCCTTGCCGTAAAGACGCCGCGCCAGCGATCCGGGCTTCAGCGTGCATTCTTGGGCCCCGAGACGCATAGAGCCGCCCTTGCGCTTCACATGACGCTGTGTCTCTTGGAGATGGATGACCGGGTGCGGAGTGTTCTCAGCGAACTCGGTGGAGTTGGCTCCCGTCAAGCCCAGCACGTTGCGGGCGAATTCAATGGTGGCGATTTGCATGCCCAAGCACAGGCCCAGATAAGGGATACCGGCCTCGCGGGCGTACCGAGCGGCCCGGATCTTACCTTCGATGCCCCGGTCACCAAATCCGCCGGGAACCAGAATGCCGCCGAGGTCTTTGAGTTTCTTGGCCGGATCATCACCTTCGAGGTCCTCGGCCTCGATCTGGACGATTTGCACCCCAGCGTCGGTAGCGATGCCCGCGTGCTTGAGGGATTCGTAGACCGATTTGTAGGCGTCCTGAAGTTCGATGTACTTACCGACCACACCGATGCACACCCGGTGCTGGGGGGCGATCAGGCGGCGGATGATGTCTTGCCAGTGGGCCATGTTGGCCGGCGGCAAATTCAACTGCAGCGTCTGGCAGACGAGGTCGTCCATATGCTCGCGTTGCAGCATCAACGGCACCTCGTAGATGGTGTGGTCGACATCCTTCTCCTCGATCACTGCTTTGAACGGGACGTTGCAGAACATCGACAGCTTGCTGCGGACCTCTTGGCCGAGCGGTAGCTCGCAGCGGGCCACGAGCACGTGCGGAGCCAGGCCGATCTCGCGCAGTTTGGCCACGCTCTGCTGCGAGGGCTTGGTCTTCAGTTCACCGGCTGCCTTAATAAATGGAACATAGGTGACGTGAATGAAGCACACGTTGCCAGGCCCAGCCTCGAGGGCGAACTCGCGAATGGCTTCCAGGAAGGGCAAGCCCTCGATGTCACCCACCGTGCCGCCGATTTCGGTGATGAGCACGTCTGCCCCAGACTTGGAGGCCAGATGGGTGATGCGCCGCTGTATCTCGTCGGTGACGTGCGGGATGACTTGCACGGTCTTGCCCAGATACACCCCATCGCGCTCGTTCTTGAGAACTTGCTCATAGACCTGCCCGCTCGTCGTCGCGTTGGCCCGGCTTAGTTTAGTATTGGTGAAGCGCTCATAGTGCCCGAGGTCTAGATCCGTTTCGGCGCCATCATCCAGCACGTAAACCTCGCCATGTTGATACGGGCTCATGGTACCGGGATCGACGTTCAGATACGGATCGAACTTCTGGAAAGCGACGGTCAGCCCGCGATTCTCCAGCAGGGTTCCGAGCGCCGCCGCGGTGAGGCCCTTGCCTAGGGAGCTCACGACGCCGCCCGTGACGAAGATGTACTTCATGAAATGTTACTGTCCCAAGGCGTTTGCCTGAGCATCAAGTAAAACTTCCTGGCACCCGCGTTGGAAAATTCTAGCTTTTGGCCGCGGAACCGAGTCATGGATGGAGCGTTCATTCGAGGAAGATCCATTTCTCAACTTCGATACGGTGGCGATTCAGGGCCGCCGCATATTCCGGTTTCCGGATGAGGCTGGAAGGCGAGTTCATAATCATTTGCACCCGAGAGTGGGGGAGATGATGGCGCAGGAGGCTCAGGCAGGCTTCGTAATCTCGACTGTCGTAGCCAACGCCCAAGGTGCGGTAAGCCTCGTCGCTCGAGAGTGAGTCGCCCCGTTCGGTCAGCATGCGATCCACCGCGTGGGCACCGAAGCCGGCCCCGCGCCCGTCGAAGTAGAGCAGGCAAATGGCCCCGACCCCATAGTGGACGATCTCTCGCACGGACCGTTTGAACTTGTCCCGATTGTCGGAATTGGTCAGCGGCAGGCGGTTGAAGAGCGACTCGCTTTGCAGACGGATGACCGGCAAATCGTAGATCTTAGGCTTGCCATAGGTCAGCACCACGAACTCCTGACCACTGACGATGTCGAAGTAGACGTGGACCCGGAACCAGTAGGGCGTGCTGATGAGTGAGACCAACGGGTCGCCTTCCCGGCCCTTGCGGAACTCGAGGTAGCGCTCGTAGTCGATGGTCACGATGAAGCGGTTGTCCCGGATCAGGTAGCAGTCCTTCACCCAGGGGCGATGGCCGGTCATCTGAGCCTCGATGTCATCCTTGTGGGCGCGGAATTGCGCTTCGGTCAGCAGAATCTCGCTGTCCACGGGCTTGACCGGCAGGAAGTAGCTGGCCGTGTAAATGAATCGTTGGGCATCGGGCAGCGCCCGGGGAGAGAATGGTTCGACCGGCTCCGGCGGCTGCATCGATTTGACGGCGGTGAGGCTGGGTCGATCCAGCCGGTGTCCGGAGGTGGCCTTGGAGGCCAGGTACGCCAAGTTGAAAGGGGACGGCTCGAATTCGATGGGCTCGGCCCGGACCACCTTGAGCCCTTGAGCCCGCATGGCTTCGATCTTGTCTGGATTGTTGGTCAGCAAGATGAAACGAGCCTTCTTGAGGCCGAGCAGCGTGGCCGCATGCATCACATCTTCGTAATCGCGGTAGTCCTTTTTCAGGCCCATGGCCGCATAGGCCTGGAAGGTGGAAATCTGGTCTAGGCTGGCCTGCACCAGCATGCGATCCCGCGCCTTGGCAATGTAGCCGACGCCCCGGCCTTCCTGCATGAGGTAGAACAAGATGCCGTGCTTGCGCTGGGCGATGGTCTCCAGGGCCCCCTCGAGTTGCTGCACGCAGTCGCAATCGCAGCCCCGGAGGGTTTCGCTGGTGACGCAAGACGAGTGGATCCGGGTGTACAGAGCCTTTCCGGAGCCCAGGTTGCCGTGGGTCAGAGCGATGACGTATCCCTTGTGGATGAGGTCTTGGAAGACATGCGCCCGGAAGGGTCCAAAGCGGGTGTCCAAGGTGCAGGAGGCCACATACAAGGTCGTGCCATGGATGGGGCGGTCCATGCGGGCTTGCTTGCTGAGGGTATCCACCCGGGGAACCCCCAGCTGCGAGAGCCAGTCGTTCATGTCCGTTTTTTGAGCGGATCGTCTGGTTTTTGTCTTGTCGGTGGGCATGAGCGGGGCGGTTTTTCCGGCGATCCTGGCTGGCTGCAGCTTGTTTGCCAGTCATGGCATCGGCGCTGCTTGTCGGGATTGTCGGTCTAAAAACGCCATATCTGGTCGTGGGTCATCTCTTCCGAGGGATGATTGTGACCGAAAATCACCAACCTGAACAAAATGAACACCCATCGACTCACGATCGCAGCGGCTGCTGCACTCGCGCTCAGTGCTCGTGATAGTGCCCAGGCCCAAAGTTCCACCAATGTCCTCGACAAGACACTGATCGAGGCTGTGCCGCTGGAGGAATCGGTCATGCCGACCGTACGCCCTGTCAATTCCGTCTATGGTACCGATCGCAGCGTGATCGATACCCCACGGAATGTGACCATCATCTCGCGGGAGCAGTTGAACGCGATCAACATCTTTGACGTCCGGGATTTCTCTAAGCTGACCTCCAGCTCGTACACCCGATCTAATTTCGGCGCACCGACCACGCCGGACATCCGCGGCCAGATCGCCGACACCTTCGTCAACGGCATGCGCACCGGATTGACCAGCAACGGCAACGGCCTGCCGGTCAATTTCAACGCGGTGGAGTCGGTGAACATCGTCAAGGGCCCCGCCTCGGTGGTGTATGGTCCCTCGCAGTATGTCAGCGGCTACATCGACTTGCAGTCCAAGAAGCCCTACTTCGATGGTTTCCATGGTGAGGTCACTGGCACCTACGGCATGTACGATCAGCGCCGCTGGACCGCCGACATTGGAGCGCCCATCAAAGACAACTTGGCCTACCGTATGAGCTATTCCGGCGAGCAGTCCGGCAGCTACTATTATGATGGATTCCGCCGCACCCAGGCGGGCTACGGAGCGATTACCTGGATCGCTAACGACAACTATACGTTCGATTTCAACAACGAGTTCCTCTGGGGCAACTACACCGAGAACTTCGGTGTGAACCGCCCCACCATGAACCTCATCAACAACGGGTTGTACCGGACGGGCATCAACACCAACAACTTCCCCGGTTTACCCTCCGACCCCCAAAACTCGAAGTATGTGACTTCGGGGTTCCCGACGGTCAACCAGGTCGAACTCGGGCCTGAGGTGCCCCTCAACCGCCGTCTCCGCGTGCTGCGTCCGGGCGATGACTCCGAGGGCATGAGCTACAACGCCCAGGTGGTGCAAACCATCAAGCCCGGCGGCGATTGGGAGTTCGTGAACAACTCGTTCTTCCGCTACATCCGGCGCGAGACGATGTCCTCGTACTACTATTCCGAAATCATCGACCCCAGCCTCTCTCTGGAAAATCGCACGGAGGCGCGCTACACGGGCGAGAAGCACAGCATCAACACTGGTTTTTCGGTGCGTTATCAGCAGGTTGAGGCTTACAACGACTTCTTCAACGAACCGGCCGGTGTTTGGGACATCACCAAAGATCGAAACTACATTAACATCTACAACGCCGATTACTTCAACAAGGGAGGGCACTTCGCTCCGGTCCCCGGATGGCCCAATCGCTACTTCATGCCGGTCAACGGCGACTCCGGCATCAGCAAAACCTGGCAGGTGGGTCCCTACTGGCAGCATGACCTGAAGGTCACCGACAAGTTCAGCCTCCTGGCCGGCGTGCGCGAGGACGTGATGTTTGCTGACTACAAGGATCCGGCCGGTTGGATCCCGGGGGATAACACCACCATGGGCATGTTCAATGCCAATGCCAGCGCGGTGTACAAGTTCCAGCCCACGTGGTCCGGATACGCGACCTACAACTGGAGCCAGAACCCGGCCGGTACGGTCGGCAATGGCGGCGGTATTACGACCCAGGGCGCAGCCAACTTCTCCTCCGGCGGCTTCCACACCCAGGCGGAGTTGGTCGAGGTGGGCAGTAAGCGCGGGATTTTGGACGGACACGGCTACTTGAACTTCGCCGTGTTCCAGCAGACCCGGTCCGACATGAACACGGTCTCGCGTCAGATCACCGAGATCGACACCCGCGGTGTGGAGTTCGAGTTGAACTTGCAGCCCAACCGCAACTTCTACACCACGCTCGGCTACTCCTACATTCAGGCTGAGTCGAGTGCGGCCGGCTTCGATGTGGGCAACACCACCCTGGTGTCCCCGGCCGACCGATTCTTCTCGGCACCGTCCGGTTCCATCCGCCGTCAGGGTACCCCGGAGCACCTGTTCAACCTCTTGACCACCTACAAGCTGGATTGCGGCGCGGGTGTCAGTGCGAACCTGGTGGCCACCGGAGACATCTGGAACAACAACGTGGGAACGCTCGTTATTCCGGCCCAGTACACGCTCGACCTGACCGTGTTCTACGCCCGCCAGAACTGGGACGCTCGCATCATGCTGCTAAACGTCACCGACGAGAAGAACTGGGGCGCTCCGAATGGCGTCTACGGCAACGAGTCCATCATTGCCGAACTGCCCTTCCGACTCGAGGGCCGGGTTGCTTACCGGTTCTAATCTTTGGTCTAAAGTCTTTGGTTCAATAGGGGCGGTGCGCCTTCGTGTCGCCGCCCCTTTTTCACAACGCGACTCACCCCTCCCTCCGCTCCGTGCCCTGTCTCCCGCCGCCCGCCCGATCGAGTTCAACCGTCATGAAACCGACTCTCCACCCTGCGCTCCTGCTTTCCTTGCTCATGGCCTGCCTAGTCTCCGTAGGCTCCGGATGTGCCGCCCGTCGGGCGGTGTCTCCTTCGCCATCCGGTACTCCGTCTGAAGCCTCACCTATGCCCGTCAAGGTGGTCATCATCACCCTCTTCGAACCGGGCGAAGATACCGGCGATCGACCTGGAGAATATCAGTTTTGGGTCGAGCGTGAGCAGTTGAATCGCAAGCTAGAAATCCCGGGAACTTACCGGCCCCTGCGCTACCGCGACGACGGGGTGCTGGCTGTTTGCACCGGCGGTGGCATCGCCCGAACCGCGGCCGTCATCGCGGCCCTGGCGCGAGATCGGCGGTTTGATTTTCGCAAGGCCTACTGGATCACCGCTGGCATTGCCGGCATTGATCCGGCCGACGGGACTCTCGGTAGCGCCGCCTGGGCGGAGTACATTGTCGACGGCGATCTGGCCCACGAGATCGACCCGCGCGAAATGCCGGCCGACTGGTCCACCGGGTATGTGCCGCTCAGCCAGTCCAAGCCGTACGAAGAACCCAAGAAAAACCAGTTGGGCGACGTGGTGTTCCGACTCAATCCCGGCCTGGTTGACTGGGCCTACCGCCTGACTCGGGACACGCCGCTCATGGAGACGGACGTCATGATTCAGAACCGCAACCGCTACACGCAGCATCCCAAGGCGCGTCAGTCGCCCTCGGTCATGAAGGGTGACAATCTGGCCGCCTCGACCTTTTGGCATGGCCGGCTCATGAACCAGTGGGCCAACGACTGGACCCGCTATTGGACCGACGGCAAGGGCAACTACGTCACCACCGCCATGGAGGACAGCGGCACCTTGCAGGCCCTGACCTTTCTGGGTCAGGCAGGCTGCGTGGACACCAACCGGGTCCTAGTGCTGCGCACGGCCAGCAACTTCGACATGCAGCCGCCCGGAAAGACCGCCGCCGAAAACCTGGTTGAAGAGAACAGCGGCAAGTTCTCGGCCTACATCCCGAGTCTGGAGGCTGCTTACGGTGTCGGTAGCCGGGTGCTGCACGAACTCGTGAACCACTGGCCGCAGTATGCCGACAAGGTTCCCCAATCCGCTGCGCCATGAAGTCCTTCATGAAATCACCGGTGCTGTGGGTTTCATACGCCCGCCGGTGGGCCGTTTTCCTCGGCCTTTGCTGCGCTAGTTTGCTTTCGGTCCGGGCTGAAGGCTTTGCAACGCGCTTCGATGAACTCAAGCGGTCGCTCCCCAAGAGCGAGCTGTACCGCCTGCTTTACGCCATGCCCAAGGGGGGTGATTTGCATCATCACGCCGGAGGCTGTTGGCGCATGGAAGACTTGTACTCAGTGGCCACGAACCGTTCCATTGTGGGCACCAATCGGTTCTTTACCCGAATCCGCGCCGGCGGGTGCACCACCGACACTAATGAATGGACCCGCTTCGCTACGATTTCGGCTTTCCAGTGGAGCGCGATGGATGAGTGCCGCCGCTCCGAGTTCACGGCTCTGGATTTGCTGTCGCCGGCCCAGGCCCGCGAGTGGATGAACTCGCTGCGCCTAGATGCGCCGGGCGAAGGACGCGAGGAGTTCTTTGAGCGGATTTGGCCGCGACTCGGGGCCGTGGGGCGCGACGCGAATATCGCCGCCGAGATGATGGTGCGGACGCTGCAACGCTACGGGGCCGAGGGCGTTCGCTACATCGAGGCCCAGACCATTCCCGATCTGTATGTGGCCGCCGATGGTTCGATGCTCGATCCGGAGGAGGGTCAACGCATCCTCCAGCGACGGTTGTCTCAACCCGATGCCCGAGCTTCTGGAGTCACGTTGCGCCTGCAATTCGTGGTGCTCCGATTCACCCCCAACGCCGTGCAGCGGGTGGAGCAAGCCTACGACTGGGTCTCGCGCCATCGGGACACCTGGGTGGGCATCAACATGGCGGGCCGCGAGGACAACGACAAAGGCCACCCCCGTCGTTTCTTGGAGGTGTATCGCAAGATGCGCCGTCAGCACTCGGGCATCGGCCTTTCGATTCATGCCGGCGAGGTGGATGAACCCAATGCCCACATGCGCGACACACTCATGCTCGGCGCCACCCGACTGGGCCACGGCAATAACGTGCTCACCGACGACGATCTCGTTATAAACCTGCGGCACGGCGTGGCCTTTGTGGAGATCAACCTCGTGAGCAACCTGCTCTTGGAATACGTGGGCGACTATTCCCAGCACCACTTCCCGGAGATGCTTCGCTTGGGCGTGCCCTGTGGACTATCGACCGACGATTCCGGGATGTGGGATTCTGGGATGACCGACGAGTACCTGACGGCCGTGAGCGAGTTCAACCTGACGTGGGACGAATTAGTCCGCTGCGGACGCAACTCGCTGCAATGGTCCTACCTTGAGGAGTCGGCCAAGGCGCGTCTGCTGGCCGAATACGACCGGGACATCCGCGCCTTCGAAGAGCGTTTTGGCGGCGATGATGTGCCTTCGAAGCTTCAAGCCGTGAAGCCGGTCGCCTATGGGTTCGCCCGTCGGCGTTGGGCAATCGCCTATTGAGCGGCCGGTTTCCGGTGCGCGGCCGGTGAGTTGATCCAGCCACCGACCTTGTCGGCCCAGCGCTTGCCGTGCTCACGAAGGCCGGGTCCGCTGAAGTGGACACCCTTGCCGCCGGAATCCCGCAGGGGGCCTTTGAGGGCGTCCGAGTCCGGCCCTTCGAGGGCGATGCCCTCCTGCCACAGCGAAGCCTGGGCGGCCCGGATGTCGGCCGAGGCCTCATCGCCCGGCACATGGTAGCTGACTTGCGCCACGAACCACGGCGGCGCCCAGCCAATGCGGCTCCGGGATTTTTGGATCACCGTGCTCAGGTATTCCCGGTAGCGGGTGCCGGTGAGGGTTCGTGAGGCATCCGCCTGGTTGGCATCGCTCTCACCCTGATGCCAGAGCACCGCACGGAACCCGCCGGGACCTAAAGGAGTCATGCGAGCCACCAGACCTTCGAAGGCCGCGCCGTCACTTTCCCACTCACCGGAGTCGAGCCGGCGGACCCGGCTTGTCAGGGTTGGTGGGTTGGGAAAGCGGGAGCCCTTCGGCAGCCACTCGCGAACGCTGGTGGCTCCGATGCCGCAGGAAACGAGGCCGATCGGGACGCCCAACCGTCGGGACAGCGCATCGCCGAAAGGGGGCAGGAAGCTGCCGCCGCCGCCGCTAGCACCGGGTTGCGGGTCCAGGGCTAGACGCCAGCGGGTGCCGTCGAAGGTGGTGACCAGTCCGGACTGGGGTTGCTGGAGTTCCTCGCCATGGTTGGCCGAATTAGACTGTCCGGTCACCACGAACACCTCGCCGATGCCCAGGTGTTCGATCTGGGTTTGGGCCACCACGGAGTTGCCCCTCCGCTGGCGCACCTCGAGCTGGAACCATCCGCCCGCGGGCAGTTCCACGGAGCACCGAAATTGTCCCTTCGTTGTCGGCGCATCCGTGCGGATCCAAGGGCTCGGACGGCCGTCGGCGACGAATCGGGTCTCCAGGCAAATTGCCCCATCCAACTGCGAGCCATCGGTCCCGATCAAAGTGACCGTACCGCGGTTCATGGTTTGCCGTTGAACGACCTGATAATCGAGTGGCGCGGACAAATGCAGTTCGGTCGCTGCCAGTCCCAACGACAGGCTCCACACGCAGGCAGTTAGGCATCTCCAAGGGGACATCGTAGATGCATGATTGAAGAGCCGAGCGTCGGCTGGCCAGCGGGAACACTTGAATCCATCGTCTGGAGAGAAATAGCGTGGCCGTCATGGCCCGGTAACAAGGCTGTGGCAGGGATTCCTCCGTCCAATGAAGAACCAATGTGGCTATCGAAGAATTTTCGGATGGATTCTGCTGGGGTGGGCGATGGTCCGCTCGCTCCAGGCCGGGCCGCCGCTGCCGCTGCAACTTTCCCTTGAGGAAGGTGCGTGGCGGGAAGAGGTCCTCGGCCATTACAACGGTGCCATTCGTATTCACGAGCAACTGCTCGAGCAACCCGATGTTCCGGACCGGATCCGGGTGGAGGCGATGCACCGCCTGGGCATTTGCTATACGATGAAGGGCAACCTGAGTCCGGCGGTCACCCTCTTCCTCAAGCTGCTTCGGGAGTTTCCAGACACCGAACCGTTTTCCCAGAAGGCCTCCCACAACCTCCTGCTCTTGTCGCCGGAGTCGAATCCCTCCGACCGGAGCTGGTTTCAGGACGAGCGCCTGTTCTTGGGTGATTTAGCCTTGGTGCTGGATGGGGCCCTGGCGCATGCGGAGTTCCACAGCGCGACCGAGGTCGCCAACGAAATAATGGGTGCGTTGCGCATGATGCGCCGGCAGCTCTCGGGGCAAGACTTGCAATCGGTCGATCGCACCGTGCAGGCGATGGAGTCGCTCGAAGCGTCTTTGGCCAGTCCCAGAACCTCGGGAATGCGCGCCGGGTGGATGCAAAGCCCGGGCCGGTCCTGGATGCTCGACCGGGATTCCCTGTTTGCTCCGGACGACGCCAATGCGGCCGTGGTGGAGTGTCGTGATCGGCTGGCCAGAGCTTTGGTTGAGGAAGATGCGACCGAGATCCGAAGACAGGCTGGTCGTGCGGCCCGCTGGGCCGATCCGGTCGTGCGTGCGGGTCAGGAATCGCTAACAGCGGGATATTTAAAGTTGGTCCAGGAATCGACCGCCGCTGTGGCGTTGAGGGCTTCGGAAGGGCGCTTTCGGGAAGCCCGCGCCGTTTGGCTGCAATCCTCCCGGACGCTGAACCGAGCCTTTGGTGCCTTCACCTTGCATGTGTCGGGGTTGTCTGATTTTCCGGAAGAGATCCGACCACAACTAGTGGCGGTCTTGACCGGGGTCGATGAGGCCCTTCAGGCCATCGAGTCCACCGACGCATCTAACGATCCAATGGTCTTGCTGTCGGCGGCCATCGAACAGGTTCGTGGGATCGAAGGCCGATTAATTTCGCCTTCGAATCCGAAGTCTGGAGGCAACCGCTCCGTCGATCCCGTTAACCCCGCCGCCCTCGATTCCCCAAGTGTTCAGCGACTCCGGCGTTGGGCGGAAGATTGGGCCGCCGTCCGCACCACGTTGGGTGCTGGAGATTTCCTGAGGGCGCGTCAGTTGCTCAAGCCCTACGAGCTGTGAACACCCTTCCGCTGGAATCCTGACCTCGTGTTGTCGCGATTGTTTCCATCCTCTTTGGGTCTCCGCCTCAAGCCGCGGGGCGAACTGTTCGTCTCGTTGCTGGGCATCGGATTGGCTGTCGCTCTTCCGGCGGTGGCTTGGGTCTGGACCACGGTCCGCACCCTCGATCGCGATCGCCGGGATTGGACTCAAGAACTGCAAACCTTACACCGGTTCCGGCTCGAGGAAGCCATTCGGACGCTCGACGTCGCATTGAAGGCACGCGGGTCCCGTGCCGGCCACCGGACTCCATCCCGGGTTTCAGAGGCGGGAGTGCTGTTTCGGGATCTCCTTGGTGATGCTGGAGAAGGGGTACCCCACGAGGGGACTCCAGACGGTTTGTTGGTCTTGGCTGCTGATGGGACGCCATTATATCCCGCGCTGGCCATCGGTGTGATCAATCCGCCGGAGGTCGACGTTCGGGGAGAGACCCTGATGGGTGCATTCCATCAACGCCTTCTGACGCAGTCGATGGGCGATGCCTATTTGGGATTGGCGGCCCAGTGGGTGGAGCAAGGGCTCGAAGGAAGCCGATCCCCCTCCGGTCGTTTGTACCTCCCCTCCATTGAGTTAGCCGCGCTCCAGCAACTGTCCCGAGACGATCCACGGTTCGAGTCCACCCTCGAGTCGCTGGCACGTCGAGTGTCCCGGCATACGGCCCCGCTCATGCCGGCCAGTCAGCGATTGTTCTTGTGGCGCGAACTCCAGCGACTCGGGGCCCGTGCCACTTTGCCTGCCGAATCGGCCGAGGTGCTCGGGTTGGCGGTTGTTCAGGAATTGGCAGGCAAGCCTGACCGAGAACAACCCACCGTGAAGACGGTGCATCTTTCTGGCGAGGGTCCTGGTCAAAAGGTCTGGCTCTTGCCCGCACCCGGTGGAGGCGTGATCTGGTTGTACCAACTGGAGCGCCTCCACCGAGAATTGGAGGCTCAGGTCAATCGTTCGCTGGTGCCGCAAGGATACCGAGCGAAATTGGTATCCCAGCGCGATCCGGTTTCGGGAGTGGGGGCTTTGCAGGCGTCCATTGGTTCGGCGCTACCGGGTTGGGCATTGCGGCTCGACACCTCGGTGGCGACGGCCGAGCTGGCCGGATCGGCCCGTAGGCAAGCCGCCCTCCAAATTGCCTCGGCGGCCAGCGCGGTAATCCTCGGAGCGGTCCTGAGCGTCTTGGCGGTGCGACGTTTCTTGCAGCGTGTCCGCCTGACTGAGGTGCGCCATGACTTCCTGACCACCATCTCCCACGAACTGCGTACTCCTATGACTTCGATTCGGATGCTCATCGATACGCTCGTGTCCGACCCCAATCCGCAACCCGATCGAACCCGAGCCTATTTGGAAGTCGTCTCTCGTGAGACGCTCCGACTGGGTCGCTTGGTCGACGATTACCTCACCTTCGCCCGACTGGAACGCGGCGGCATGAACTACGACTTCCAGCCCACGGCTCCGGAAACCGTGGTCGAGGCCGCGGTGCGCAGCGTCGAGCCACGATTTGCGGCTCCGGGCTGCGACTTCCGCACCGAAATCGCTCGTGAGCTACCCATGATTCAGGCCGATGTTCCGTCGCTCACCACCGCGCTGTTGAACTTGCTCGAGAACGCCTTCAAATACACCGGTGCCGATAAGCGCATCTTGCTCACCGTCACCCAGTCTGGCTCCACCATTTGCTTTGCGGTCATCGACAATGGCCGAGGTTTCGACCCTCGGCAGCGGTCCCGCATCTTTGATAAATTCTACCGCGTTGAAAGAAGCGGGAATTCGGTCACCGGCGCGGGTCTAGGTCTCCATATCGTGAAGTCCATCGTCGACGCCCATGGAGGTCGGGTGGAGGTGGAGACGACCCCGGGCGAGGGCAGTCGCTTCGCCATCCATGTTCCGATCGTCTCCGATGACTCCGAGCGTGCCTATGAAACCTGAACTCATTTTGGTGATCGAGGATGACGCCGCCATCCTCTTTGGCCTGCGCGACAATCTTCAACGCGCCGGCTACGAGGTGCGCTCGGCGAGTGATGGCCATCAAGGGTTGGAATTGGCGCGGACCCTGCGGCCCGACCTGGTGCTGCTGGATCTCATGCTGCCCGGCTTGTCGGGTCACGAGGTGTGTCGCCGGATCCGTGCCGATGGTCTTGAGATACCCGTGGTCATGCTGACGGCTTTGGGCGAAGAAGCCCAAGTGGTCCGGGGCCTGAATCTCGGGGCCGACGACTACGTCACCAAGCCCTTCGGGATCGGTGAATTGATGGCGCGGATCGCCGCACTGTTGCGCCGTCACCGCCGGGTCACTCCCGATGTGGTGCACATCGGCTCGCTGGAGGTAGACCGTGGAGCGCGGCGGGTGAGTCGGAAAGGTGCGGAGATCGAATTGACCCCGAAGGAATACGGACTGCTGGAATTCTTCACCCGCAAGTCCGGCCGGGCGCTCACGCGTGAGCAAATTCTCGATGCCGTTTGGGGAGACTCTGCCGCCGTCACCGACCGCAGCGTCGATCGTGCCGTCACCACGTTGCGTTCCAAAATTGAAGAGAATCCCAATCGTCCGAGCCTCATTCAGACCGTGCCTCAGGTGGGATATCGTTTCGAAGGCTGACACGTCGAACGCTAACACGTCGAAGATTAAGACCCGGTCCGATAAAACGCTTCGGACGTCATCAGGCGGTAACAACGGAGCCCAATGCTGGGAGCGTTATGAAACTCCAAGGTCTCGTTCAAAGACTCCTCACTTCCACACCTCGCCTCCGCCTTAACCTTCGCCTAACTATCCTCGGGTTGGCCTTAATGGCGGGCCACGCAACTCCGGTCGGTGGCCGACTCATGGCTGCTTCTTCAACGACCTCGCCGCTACCAAAAATTGTCGGTGGCCACCAGGCACCCAAAGACGCGTATCCCTGGATGACCGCCTTGGTCCTGCGAGGGCAGACCCCGGTCAAAGGGCAATTTTGCGGTGGTGCGCTTATCCATCCCCAGTGGGTGTTGTCGGCGGCACATTGCGTCGAAGATATGTCGGCCTCTTCGCTCGATGTGCTGGTGGGCGGCTACGACTTGCGTTCGTCCAGCGATGGCACCCGGGTCTCGGTTTCCCAGATCATCATCCACCCCCGCTTCACCACGGTGAAGGGTGCTTTGGTCAACGACTTTGCCTTGCTCAAACTCTCCCAACCGCTCACCGGAGTGCCGGTTCTGCCGCTGGTGGACGCCGTCAGCCAGGTTGCTCCCGGAACCCTGGTGAAGGGCATGGGGTGGGGCACCACCTCGGAGGCCGGCCGGCAGTCGGCGATCTTGTTGGAGGTCGACATGAACCTCGTTAGCCTGGTCGACGCTTCTCAGGTTTATCCCGGGTTGTCGGAAGCCCACCTCGCGGCGGGTGTTCCCGGAGGCGGCCGGGACACCTGCCAGGGCGACAGCGGCGGGCCACTGGTGGTCTCCGATGGTCGGGGTGGTTGGCGCCACGCCGGCACGGTGAGTTTCGGGGACGGTTGCGGTCGCGATGGCACCCCAGGCATTTACGGTAACACGATCAACTACCGGTCGTGGATCGTGCAGCAAATCGGGACCTCGGTCTCGGTGGCCACCGATGATCATGGCAACACCGCCGCCACGGCCACTGCGGTGGCGTGGAATGCACCCACGCGCGGCGTTTTGGAAACCACCACCGATCAAGACTGGTTTCGCCTCGAAGCCAGCGGATCCGGGATTCTCAACCTTGTCAGTTCCGGGACCAACGATGTCCAGGGCACCTTGATCAACGCTTCAGGAAAATCCCTCGCCCAAGACAACAATGGCGGCGGGGCTTCGAACTTCCTCATCGTGACGAATGTGGCCGCGGGCACTTACTACCTGAAGGTGACGGGCACCGGTTCCTCCAAGGGTGCTTACACGGTCCTGGCTAAGTGGACGGCGGCACCGGTGCTGACGGGAGCTCCAGAAATCGGGTTGATGGGTTTGGATTCAACACCCATCAGCGACGGGGCCTTGATAGCCAAAACCACCGATGGCACGGACTTCGGGGAGGTCGATCTAAGTAACGGCTCCCGCTCAACCTCCTTCTCCGTTCGCAACACCGGCAAGGCGACACTCACCCTGGGGACTGTACGGCTCAGCGGTTCGGGCGCGGCTCAGTTCCGGGTCACCACCCAGGTGCCCTCCACGGTGGCCGTAGGTCGTTCGGGCACTTTTCAGATCACTTACGATCCGACGACAGTAGGGCGTCACCAGGCCTCGGTCAGCCTCTCCAACAACGATGCCGACGAGTCTCCGTATGATTTCGTTATCGTCGGCCTCGGCACCTCTCCCACCGATGATGTGGGGAACACCCCTGCGACGGCCACGCGGGTGGCGGTACCGTCGACCACCCTGGCCCGACTCGACGTCGCTCAGGATCAAGACGTCTTCCGATTCGTTTTATCCCAGGCCGCCACCGTATCGCTGACCAGCACGGGATCGCTGAATACCCGGGGAACCTTGTGGGATGCCGTTGGCCAGACGGTGGCCGAAGACGATGACCTGGGTGTCGGCTCCAACTTCCGCATCCGCCGCAAATTGTCGGCGGGGACTTACTACATCGTTGTTCGAGGCTCCTCCGGCACCGAGACGGGCGCCTATGGACTCCAGATCACCCAGTAATTCTGAGTGTCACGCCGACCGCTGAGCCACCAACGCCATGAGCTCCACCAAAACTATTCTTATTCTGCTAGGTCTCATCGTGGGACTGAACCTCGGGTTGCGCTATAGTTGGGGTCCCCTGGCTGGGTCCGATCAGTCAAATCAAAAGGATGGGGCGAATTTAGTCGATGATGTGAGTTCGGAGGGTGCCATCGCCATCGATCCCTCCGATTCGGCCACCGCATCGGGTCCTTCAACCGAGGGGTCTGATCCGCGAGGCCGGAGCCACATCTTCCGCCGGAGGCCCGTTTCGACTTACGGGTCTCCGCCCGCCGGGTCAGTGATGGCTCCGGAATCCCAGGATCTGCCATTACAGGATTTGGCACTGCAGGATTTGCCATCTCTGGTTCAGGGCCTCGAAGCGGCTTCTACGCCCGAGGAACAAGGCCAGTGGGCCGACCGCATCGCCGCTTCGGGCGGAACGGCTGCCGTTGACGCCCTCATCCAAGCCGTGACTCGAGCCAGTCTCAACCGGAAGTCTCCTGAAGAAGCCGAGGCCGTCCGAGAGGCCTTCAAAGTGTTCTCCACCGAAGACGACATGGCGGCACTTGCGATGAGCTTAGTGCAAACCCAAGACGTCGACCTCATCGAGGCCGTGGTGGAGACCCTCGCCCGCGGGGCCCGTTCATCCACGGTCGAGCAATTGGTCCGGCTTCACGACGAGGCGTCCACGCCGCCGTCGACCCGCGCCGTGCTGGGCTGGGCCATCGAGCGCATCCGAAACCCGGAGGCCTCGGAAGCCCTGGCTCGGTTGGTACGCACTGCGGAACTGCCGGAGTTGGCTCATGCCGGAATCATTGCGCTCTCGTCGCTCTCATCGTTTCAATCACAGGAGACCGGGGAGCCTGTTCCATTGCCGTGAACGATTTTGAAGCGCTTTGGACTGTTTAAAACCATTGGGCACGGCGTGTTGTCCAAAGCGCTTGCCTCCTTTAGCGTGTCGATTTTCCCGAATTCAAATCGGCCTCCGTCAACACGATCCGGCGCACCACCGTCCGCTCGTCGCTGGTATAAAGGACATGAATTTTTCCATCCCGCGTCTGAAAGGCGGTGGGATAGCCGAAGTCGCCCTTCGGATCGGTTTCCAAGTCGAGGCGTCGGGAAAAAGTCTTCGCACCATCCACTGACAAGGCAGCTGTCAGAGGGGTCCGGTTGGTGAAGCTGTGGTTATAGACCAGCAGGTGGAGCCCCGAGTTTAACCTCATGAAATCCACGGCGGCATTGGGATTGGGTAGCGCGCTGTCGATGCCCTCGCTCCAGGTGCGTCCGCCGTCCCTCGACTCGGTGCGAACCATCCATCCATCGGGCCGTCCGTCGTAATTCCCACCGCGGCGGCAAAACGCCACCAAATGATCGCCGTCGATGACCGCCGGTGCGGGCTGAATATTGCCCAGTCGTGATCCAATGCGGTTGCTTTCGGTCCATGCCTTCTTGGTTGGGTCGTATCGGAGGAAGAAGGAACGGTTGCGAGGGTCATCCAGCTCCGGGTCGGTGCCGATCTCGTGATACACCGGCAGCAGCCAGTGGCCGCCCGTGAGCAAGACGGGGCGGTTGCGAACCATGGTGCCCGCCTCGAAGGTCACCTGGAAGGGTTCGGACCAGGTCTTGGCCTCATCGCGCGAGACCTTGGCGGTGATGCGCGAGTCGCTCCAAAGCTCGCCGTAGCGGGTGACGTAAAAGAGCCAAACCACATGGTCGGGAGCCTCCCAGATCACCGCATTACCCAGCGCGTGGAACGGGTTACTGGCGATGGACACCGGTTTCGACCACCGCCGCGTGCCTGCTTTCAGGCGCGAACCGAAGACAGCCGCCTGGTTGTCCTTGTACTCGCCCCGTCCGCTGAAAAACACCACGAAGAGGTCGCCGTTGTGCAACTCGGTGAAGTTGGCCGGATGTTTATAATCGCCAGTCTTGATCTCGGGTCCGAAGAGTCGCTCCCGTTCGAGGGCAGGCACCGGCAGTGCTCCCAGCAAAGCCAGAACAAGGATGGCTGAGAACTTCGCACATCGCCCCAAGGGTTTCCGCAGACGAGTCATGCCGACGAGGAGACCAACAACGGAAAATGAAGGAATAACGAAATTGGGAGAACACGGAGCTTTCCTGAAATGGGGGGAGGCTCTAAACAGCGCCCCCCGCTGACGTCATGCTTGATCAATTCATCACCCGCATTGCTGCCGAGTTGAACTTGCCGGCCACTAAGGTTTCGGCCACCGCTCGCCTGCTGGGTGAGAGTGCGACCGTGCCCTTTATCGCCCGATATCGAAAGGAAGTGACTGGAAGCCTGGATGAGGTGGCCATCACATCCATTCGGGACCGTTTGGCCCAGCTCACTGAATTGGAACAGCGCCGTGAAGCGATTTTGAAATCGTTGGTCGAGCGCCAACTCCTCACCGAGACGTTAAAAGCCTCCGTGGAAGGGGCCGATACCCTCTCCGCCCTCGAAGACTTGTACGCCCCGTTCCGCCCGAAGCGCCGGACCCGGGCGACTATTGCCAAGGAAGCGGGCTTGGAACCGTTGGCAGATCAACTCTTCAACGAACAGGCCACGGTCGATCCACTGGCCGTTGCGGTGGCGTTCGTGAGTGCTGAGAAATTAGTACCTGACGTGGCGGCGGCCTTGGCCGGTGCCCGGGACATCCTGGCCGAGCGTTTCAGCGAGGATGCCGCAACCCGGTCGCGTCTGCGGGAGCTCTACTGGGAATCGGCCCAGGTGCGATCCAAGGTGATGACGGGCAAGGAAACCGAAGGGGCCAAATTTAAGGACTACTTCGACTGGACCGAGCCCGTCTCCAAAATTCCCAGTCACCGGATGCTGGCCATGCGCCGGGGTGAAGAAGAGGGGGTGCTTCTGGTTCGCATCACGCCCCTAGAAGAGTCGGCGATCGCCATCCTCGAGGGGCTCTTCGTCAAGGCCCGTGGCACACCCGGAGCCGAGCAGGTACGCCTGGCGGCCGTGGACAGCTTCAAGCGCTTGGTGGGATTCGCCATCGAGGCCGAGGTGCGCATCGAGTCCAAGAAACGGGCCGATTTAGAAGCCATCCGAGTGTTCTCCGAGAACCTCCGAGAACTGCTGCTGGCACCGGCTCTCGGACAGAAGAACGTACTCGCCCTGGACCCCGGATTCCGGACGGGCTGCAAGACGGTGGTCCTCGATCGTCAGGGCAAGCTCCTGCATCAGGATGTCATCTACGCCACCGCGGGTGGTGCACACCAAGTAGCGCAGGCGGGAGAGAAGGTTCGAGAGTTCGTGACGCGGTTTGGCATCGAGGCCATTGCCATCGGCAACGGTACTGCCAGCCGTGAGACCGAGCAGTTCATTCGATCGCTGCACCTGGCAGCGAACATCCCTGTGGTGCTTGTGAACGAAAGCGGCGCCTCGATTTATTCGGCGAGCGAGGTGGCCCGTGAGGAATTCCCCGATCAGGACCTGACTGTCCGGGGCTCGGTGAGCATTGGTCGTCGGCTGATGGATCCGCTGGCCGAATTGGTGAAGCTCGATCCGAAGTCCATCGGTGTCGGCCAGTACCAGCACGATGTGGATCCCAATGCCCTCCAGCGCGGTCTCGATGACGTGGTCGTGTCGTGTGTGAATCGAGTCGGTGTCGAACTGAACACCGCCAGCAAGCAATTGCTCAGCTATGTATCGGGTCTGGGTCCATCGCTGGCCGCCAATATTGTGAGCCATCGCAACGAGCATGGGCCGTTTCGCTCCCGCAAAGAGTTGCTCAAGGTATCCCGCCTGGGCCCGAAGGCCTTCGAGCAATGCGCCGGATTTCTTCGCATTCATGAGGCTGAGAATCCTCTGGATTCGAGCGCGGTTCATCCGGAGCGCTACGAATTGGTCGATGCTATGGCCAGTGATCTCGGGTGCGCTGTGAGCGATCTGGTGCGTGATGGCGGGCTTCGAGGCAAGATCCGTCCGGAAAAGTACGTCACCAGCGAAGTGGGTCTACCGACGCTGAAGGATATTCTGGAGGAGTTGGCCAGACCTGGACGCGATCCACGCCAAGGCTTTGAGGTGTTCGCCTTTCAGGAGGGTGTTGAAAAAATTGAACACCTTCAGCCAGGCATGAAGCTTCCGGGTATCGTGACTAATGTGACGGCCTTCGGAGCGTTTGTGGATATCGGTGTGCACCAAGATGGACTAGTTCACGTCAGTCAATTGGCCGACCGCTTCGTGAAGGATCCGTCCGAGGTGGTGAAGGTGGGGCAGAAGGTTCGGGTGACGGTGACCGAGGTAGACTTGCCCCGTAAACGCATCGCCCTCTCCATGAAGGCCAATCCGCAAATCGGTGTTCAGCGCGAGCAGCGTACGGCCCCTAATGCCCCGCGTCCTCCCCACTCCGGTGGTGGGCGTCCTCCCCATCGGCCGGCATCGCGGCCCTCCATCGAACCCAATTCCGGCGGTTGGAACGCCTTGGCTGATGCCTTTGATCAGGCCCAACACCGCGACGTGAATTGAGGCATTCAGTCGGAATGCTTGAGGGCAGCCGCCCGCTCTGGCGAGCCTTTGAAGGGGCAGCGTTTAAATCCGAAACCCATCGAGGCCAAGGCCATTGGTCTGTCTCGTAGGACGGACAGTGTCTGTTGGTTGGGAGGGGTGTCCGCCGATCACCCGTAGGAAGGGGTGGTGCTAGCTGTTCCAGAAGGCGAGTGGCGCCCAGAGTGAACTGTTCTCCCCGGGCACCGAGTGTTGTTTAGGGAACACAGATGAGCCTTCGGGCCAGCCGGTTGTCAGTGACGGTGTGAAAACCGATTAAATATGCCGGTTTGAAAATCACCGTCCCCAGAAACTCAACGGATCATCGATCCGGCATCGGCTTGTAGCTTGTCGAAGCGAATTCGGATCAGGTCTGTTGGGCCTTGAACGCAT
>CAINWP010000234.1 GCA_903854475.1 uncultured Verrucomicrobiota bacterium | reverse complement strand
TCTCCTTCATGGATACCGTCCAAAGCCACTTTCAGCCTGCGGTGGCGTTGGCTCGAACGCCTTTGGTATTGGCCGTGCGGAAGGGCAATCCGAAGGCCATTGGTGGGTTGTCCGATTTGACTCGCACGACCTTGAAGGTGGGGCTGTGTCAGGAAGACCAAAGTGCGCTCGGTGCCTTGAGTGCCCGGTTGCTACGCTTGGTCGGGCTCTGGGATTCGGTGAAATCCAACCTGGCGGTGCAGGCGCCCACGGGCGATTTGCTCATCAACCAATTGCGTTCGGGAGCCTTGGACGTCGCACTGGTCTATGCCGCCAACACGGCCGCGGTGTTGGATACGGTGGAAGTAATTGGCCTGACGGGACCGGGAACCATGGCGATCCAGCCGTATGCCGTGAGCCGCAACTCGGACCATGCGCAGTTGATGTCCCGCCTGCAGCAGGCGTTGGAATCGAAAGTGTCGCGCGACCGGTTTGTATCGGCGGGATTTCAATGGCAGGAGTCGGCTCCGTGAATTCGCCGTCCGTCCAGTCCTCCGATCCGTCGGTTGCTTCTGCCCCTGCCAAGGCGCTTGTGGCTCCGGCTGACCGTCGTTTTCTGGCGGCCTTAATCCTCATCGGGGGCACCTATGTGATATTGCTCTTGGCGATGGTCGCGGCCGATTTGTTCTACACCACGCCCGGACACCTGTGGCATGCCTTGGGTTCGCCCGAGATCCAATATGCGATCCGATTGAGTCTCTTGAGTTGTACACTCACGACGCTGCTCTCGCTGTGGGTGGCGGTGCCCATTGGGTACCTGATGGCCCGCTTCGAGTTTCCGGGCCGGGCCATCCTGGATGCCTTGTTGGACATCCCGATCGTGCTTCCGCCGTTGGTGATTGGTCTGAGTTTGTTGATCCTCTTCCAGACGGCCCCGCTTCGGGCCCTCGAAACGGTGTTTCCGGTTACCTATGCGGTGCCGTCGGTCATCCTAGCGCAGTTCATGGTCGCCTGCGCGTTTGCGGTCCGCACGCTCCGCACAACCTTCGCCCAAATCAACCCCCGCCAAGAGCAGGTGGCCATGACCTTGGGTTGCAACCGCGCCCAAGCCTTCTGGCGGGTGGTATTGCCAGCAGCGCGCCCGGGCATCCTCACGGCAGCCACTCTCGCCTGGGCTCGGGCGCTCGGTGAATTCGGGCCGATTTTGGTTTTCTCAGGCGCCACCCGCATGAAGACCGAAGTGCTACCGACCACCGTGTTTCTGGAATTGTCGGTCGGTCGCTTGGAAGCCGCGGTGGCCGTATCGTTGCTCATGATGGGCTCGGCCGTGGTAGCCTTGTTCTTGGTGCGTGCCTGGGGCGGGGCGGGCCTTGGGGGCGGAACATCCCCACGACACCCATGATCTCCCTCCGCCACATTACGGTTCAAGCAGGGGGGTTCCAACTGCGAGACCTCTCGATGGAAATCCCCACCGGAAGTCATACGGCTCTGATGGGGCGAACGGGGTCGGGTAAAACGACTTTGCTCGAAGGGATTTGCGGTTTGCGTTCGATTCGGTCGGGATCGATTTGGATCGGAGACCGTGAGGTTACCAATTTGCCACCCGGACAGCGAGGTATTGGATTCGTTCCGCAAGATGGCGCTCTCTTTGATCACCTGACCGTGCGTCAGCACTTGGAGTTTGCTCTGGAAGTGCGGGGCTGGGCTCCTGAGCGCCGGGACACCCGTTCCCAGGAATTGGCTGAATGGCTGGGCTTGACCCCGCTTCTGGACCGGTTACCGGCCGGGATGAGTGGCGGGGAACGGCAGCGGGTCGCGTTGGGTCGGGCCTTGGCCTTTCATCCGCCGGTCCTCTGCCTCGATGAACCCTTGTCGGCCCTCGATGATCAAACACGGGGCGAAATCGTAGCCGTTCTGACCGAGATCCGGAATCGCACCGGAATCACGATTTTACACATCACCCACAACCGGTCCGAAGCCGAACGCCTCGCCGACCGAATCCTTCACTTGCGCGATGGACGCCTTGAATCCTGAGCTTCCAGCGGACGTGGCCCGATGCCCCGAGCTGACCGCCGACGAGGTGGAGGCCTACGGCTGGCAAATTCCCGTGGGCGGCTTTGGTGAGTTGGCCCAGCGCCGTCTCAAGGGAGCCTCGGTGCTGGTGTCTCGCGTGGGCGGACTTGGAGGCATGGTGGCCTTCGAATTGGCGGCGGCCGGAGTCGGGCGATTGATCCTCGCCCACGGAGGCAATTTGCGGTCCGACGACCTCAACCGCCAATTGCTCATGACCCACGACCACATCGGCAAGCCTCGCATTGACAGCGCGGTGGCGCGATTGAAGGCCTTGAATCCGCGGGTAGAAATCGTGGCCGAGCCGGCCAATATCTCGGAAGACAACGCTGCGCGATTGGTGGGCCTGGCCGATGTCGTGGTGGATTGCGCCCCACTCTTTGAAGAGCGCTACTTGATGAACCGCGAGGCCCTGCGTCAGGGCCGGCCGATGGTGGAAGCGGCCGTCTATGATCTGGAGTTTCACCTGACCACATTCGTGCCAGGAGTCACCGGATGCCTGCGGTGCCTGTACCCGCAGCAAAGCCCGACATGGACTCGGAGATTTCCCGTGCTGGGGGCCGTGTCGGGGACAGCCGGAGGGATGGCTGCTCTCGAGGCCATCAAGGTCATCACCGGGTGTGCGCCTCCGCTGGCGGGGAGATTGCTGACCTGCGATTTGCGATCGTACCGTATGTCTCAGTTGAAGATCGGGCGGATTCCCGGCTGTGTGGATTGCGCTGAAAGCACGGGAGGCAATGCATTATGAAGGGCTGGAATCGATTTCGAAAAAAGCTGGGGTGGTTCGTGTTTTTTGTCGCTGTGTCCGCCTGGGCGTGCCGCTACTCGGTCCGCGACACGGGCTTTGTGGATCTGGGACTAGAAGCCTATCGATTGCGCTGGGTGCCCGAATCGGGAGCTTCGGCGGAAGTGCGTTCCAAGGCCGAATTGCTGCTGCGCGAATCGAACGTGGTTTGGGATGAAGATCCCACGGGCGGGGGTTTCCCGCGCGCCGCCGGGTTGTACTTGCGCGATGTGGAAGGGCGTATCCTGAGCCTGCCGTTGCCAAATCCATCCGACGCGCCGGCGGTGCTGCGAGGCGTCGAGATGGCGGTGACGTCGCCGCTGCGGGAGCGGGTGTATCGCGAAGGGCTCCGCGCCTATGCGTTGGTTTTGTTGCTCGAAGGCACCGATGCGGCGGCCAATGTCCGAGTCCGTCAGGATGTCGACTCCGCTATTACCGCCACGGCGCGATTACTGTCTTCGATGCCCAAGCCGGTGGAGACCCCGCCTCAATTGGTGGCCGTGTCGTTGAAGGAACAGGCGGCCGAGAAGGTGCTGGTCTGGGGCTTAGGCTTGGATCCTGCGTCCACGGATTCACCTCGGGTGGTCCTCGTTTATGGTCGAGGACGCCGGTTGGGTTCACCGTTGGAAGGGCCACTCATCACCCAAACGGCCTTGCGGGACCGGTTGCTGCTCATTGGTCAGGACTGCGAATGCGATTTGGATCGGGCCTGGTTGAAAGGACCTCTCCTGCCGGGGCGTTGGGGACGAGAGTTGCAGCAGGCTGCCTTGGACACGCTGGGCTTTGATCCGGGCAACCCCATGGTGCGGGCCGAAATTAGCCGCATTGTCGAACGCGGACCGCAGAATCCTGGGCGTCGTCGGCCGCCCTCATCCGGGACCTCGCTGGGTTATTCCGAGGAATCGGTTGAAACGGTGCTCGGGTCGGAATCCGATCCCGCTGAGCCACTCAATACCGGCGCAGCTTCGGCCGCTTCCGCGACTTCGACGGACCCGACGGCTTCGATCGCTCCGACGGCGTTGACCTCATCGATCGCGCTGTCGAAGCCACCGCCCGCTCCTACGCCAACGAACCCGGGTCGCGGCCTTTGGTTCGTCTTGGCGGGGGCTTTATCCGCCTTCTTTGCCGTGGGTCTCGGTCTTTGGTTCCGTGCGTCCAGACGATGAACTTCACTCTCCAGAATATTTTGAGGGAAGGGTGGTACTCCCGCCTCAACTCCGCCCTGATGCTCGTCGCATTGACGGGAGCGGTGACCTTGCTCACGGCCGTGCACCTGCTCACCGCGGCCGCAGAACGCGAGACCCGGCGTGTGGTTCGGGACATGGGCTTCAACTTGCGGATTCTTCCCAAGGACACCGATCCCGAGCGGTTTTTTCTGGAAGGCTATTCGGAGAACACGTTGCCCGCGGACACCGTGACTCGCTTGGCGGCGGGTGCTGGGACCTTCATCACCTTCAATCACCTGACACCCGTCTTGGAACGGCGGATTCGCCTGGGTGGCCACGAGTGCCTGCTCACGGGATTGGGTGACACGGTGGTCGGGCCGGGAGAAAAAAAGCAGCCAATGGGTTTTCGCATCGCCCCGGGAACGGCTCAACTCGGGAGCATTTTGGCCGAGCGGTTGGGAGTGAAGGTCGGCGGGACTTTGGAAGTGGCCGGCCGAACACTTCGCGTGGAACGGGTTCTGTTGGAGGCGGGAACCGACGAAGACGTGCGGCTTTACACCGCCTTGTCCGATGCGCAAATCGCCCTTGGGTTGCCGGGTCGCATCAGCGAGATCAAGGCCATCGATTGCCTGTGCCTGACGGCCGATCAGGATCCTTTGCCGAAGATCCGCGAGGCGCTGTCGCAATTATTGCCGGAGGCTCGGGTAATTCAAATGCGCGCCTTGGCCGACGCGCGGGCCAAGCAACGTCAGGCCTCGGAACGGGTGAGCGCCTTTGCCGTGCCGATGACCTTGCTGGTGGCGGCCGTGTGGATTTTGGTGCTGGCCGTGTTGAACGTACGCCAGCGCCGGGTGGAGATCGGTCTCTGGCGTGCCTTAGGGACAGGCTCTTCGCGCATTGCCGCGCTGTTCTTGGGCAAGGCGGTGTTGCTGGGCGGATTGGGCGGTGCGTTGGGATGGGTTGTCGGGACCCTCGTGGCGTTGCGCTGGGGGCCGGTTTTGTTTCCGGTGACGGCGGCCTCGTTGAAAATGGATCTCTCCCTGATTGGGCCGGCCGTGACCTGGACGCCGCTCTTCGCGGCCGCCTCCAGTTTCCTGCCGGCGATGATGGCCGTATCGCAAGACCCGGCCGAAACACTCCGAGCCGATGGATGACGCCATGAACTCCCCCCTCATCGAAGCCTCGGGCCTCACCCGGAATTACGCTTCCAAACCTGGTGTGGTAGCCGGTGTTTCCGATGTGTCCCTGCGCGTGGAGCGCGGCGAGTTCGTGGTGATCCAAGGCGCCAGTGGATCGGGCAAGAGCACCTTGTTGCTCATGCTCGGAGCGCTGCTCCGGGCGGAGAGTGGAACCTTGCGAATCGACGGGGTGGAGTTGACCCGCCTCAACGCCATCGAGAGGGCCGGATATCGGGCGCGTTCGGTGGGCTTCGTCTTCCAATTATTCCACCTCGTGCCCTACCTGAGCGTGTACCGCAACGTGCTTTCCGGACTGCCGCCGGGGGTTGCTGTTGAGCCGTCAGAAGCCGATCGATGGATCGATGCGCTGGGCTTGACCGAGCGCCGCGATGCAAACCCCGCGACGCTGAGCGCCGGTGAGCGGCAGCGGGTGGCCTTGGCGCGAGCCTTGGTCAAGCGACCACCATTGATTTTGGCCGATGAACCGACGGGCAATCTGGATCCCGACAATGCGGCCCGGGTGCTCGAGCACTTGGACCACTACCGTCGTTCCGGCGGCACGGTGGTGCTGGTCACCCACGGTTCCGAGGCCAATCGGTATGCCACCCAACGTCTCCGCCTCGAGGCCGGTCGCTGGGCCATTCCGTCCGCATTTCCCCCGTTCAACGACTCCGCATCATGAACCGATTTTGTACATTGATCGCATCGGCCGCCGCTTTGGCTTTGGCCACGGCCCAGGCTGCCGACTGGCCCACCTACCGCGGAGATTATTCCCGCAGTGGTGTCTCCACCCAGAGCCTCGCCGGCACACCCGTGGTCTCGTGGACTTGGCAATCCCAGCACCCGCCGCAACCCGCGTGGCAGGGGGAAGCCAAGTGGGATGGCTGGAACAAGGTCTTCGACTTGAAGCCCCGTCAGGCCTTCGACCGCGCTTTCCATGTCGTAGTCTCCGGACGTCGGGCGTACTTCGGTTCGTCGGCCGATGATCAAGTGCGCTGCTTGGACACCCGATCAGGAAAAGTGCTCTGGAGCTTTTTCAGCGAGGGACCGGTCCGGTTGGCTCCAACCCTTCTCGGCGATCGCCTCTATTTCGGCAGCGATGATGGCTGCGTCTACTGCCTCAAGTCAGACGATGGGCAGTTGATTTGGAAGACCCGCGCCGTTCCGACGGATCGACGAATTCCGGGCAACAGTCGCATCATTTCGGCATGGCCGGTGCGCACCTCGGTGGTGGTCCAAGACGGCAAGGTGTATGTGACGGCAGGGATGTTTCCGGCCGACGGAGTGCACTTGGTGGCATTGGATGCGGGCACCGGAACGGAAGTCTGGCGACAGGTTCAGAATGACCTCCCGGCCCAGGGCTACATGCTGGCTTCCCGTAGTCGCCTTTACGTGCCGGCGGGGCGCAACAATCCGGCCGTTTGCGACATCGCCACGGGCAAGCGCGTTCGGGTCGTTGAAGGAGCCGGCGGAACGTACGCGCTCCTGAGCGACGATTTGTTGGTCTTTGGCCCAGGCAAGACCGGGCAATTGGGAGCGGTGGAGGAGGGGAGTTCGGATCAATTGGCCAGCTTCCAGGGCAACCACATGATCGTCACGGGCAACCGCTCGTACTTGCACTCGGATTCGGAAATCAG
>CAINWP010000233.1 GCA_903854475.1 uncultured Verrucomicrobiota bacterium | reverse complement strand
TCGGCGTTGAACGCTCGTGGCATCCATTCGAAGAAGGAAGAAGCGCTGGCGCTCAATCCGGGAGAAAACGCCCCCAAGAACACGGCAAAACCGTGGTTTTCAAACCGGCAACTTTCTACGGGTTTCGGAACGATGCTGAGATTAGGCGAAGCAGCCGGTCGAACCGTCGAAATCACCGCCGGCGCGCGGGGCCGAAGAAATAACCTTTTCCAACCCGCGCCCCCTGGGTCTTGCGACCGGTGGCGGGACCCAGTTTGTCCTCATCGAACAAGGCGGTGTAGGTATACGTAAATTCAGGGAGTTTCACGCGTTGGACCTTCTTGCCAATGTAGCGCTCAATTGAAGCCACTTGGGCTGCCTCACCCGCACAGAATAGGGTCAACGCGTCGCCCGAACTCATCGCACGACCAGTTCGGCCTATCCGATGAACGTAGTCCTCCGGATGCTCCGGCACGTTGTAGTTGATGACATGCGAGACGTCCGCGATGTCGAGGCCGCGCGCCGCAATATCGGTGGCCACGAGAACTTCGTATCTACGGCTTTTGAAGCCTTCCAAGGCCTGTTCCCGATCTTTCTGAGAACGGTCCGAATGGATGACGGCCGCCTTGTGGTTGTTGCGCCGAAGCAGGGCATCAACCGTGTCGGCATCGCGTCGGGTCCTACAGAAAACGATGGCGCTTTCCCAATCAACACTCTCGAGTAGTGAGATTAGGAGGGTCGGTTTCTGAAGCTCAGCCACCGGGTAAAGGACGTGCTTCACGGTGTCTGCCACGGAACGCCGAGCACCAATCTCAATGGTGATAGGGTCCCGCATCGCCCAGGTGATCAGGGTCTCGATCGCCGGGGGAATGGTGGCCGAGAATAGGGAGCTCTGACGATCTTTGCCGCACTTGAGTACGATGCGCCGCACATCCGGGAGGAATCCCATGTCGAGCATTCGATCTGCCTCGTCGAGGACCAGAAATTTCACCCCGTCCAAATGCACCGCGCCTTCGCCAAGGTGGTCGAGCAGTCGCCCAGGCGTGGCTACGATGACATCCATGCCGCGCTTGAGATCGTCGCGCTGTTTGCCATAGCCGACGCCGCCGTAAATAAGACCAATTCGTAAATTAGTGAATTTGGCAAATTTTTCGAAGTTCTCGAAGGTCTGCACGGCCAACTCACGCGTGGGTTCAAGAACCAAGCACCGCGGTCCCGCAGCATGGGAACCGAGTGTGCTCAGGATCGGTAGTGCGAAAGCCGCTGTTTTCCCAGTTCCAGTCTGCGCAGATCCGATGACATCACGCCCTTCGAGTATCTGTGGGATGGCACCAGCCTGAATAGGCGTCGGCTCTTTGTAACCGAGCTCTGCAACGGCATCGAGCATCGCCGCCTGCAGCCCCAGTTCAGAAAATAGCATGTCGGAGATTACAGGCCCTCGAAAGAAGGCGGAAGGCGGAACTTGATGCGCGTGAGTCCTTCGTTGATGGACGGAAGAAAAATCTTTTAAATACCTAAAAAATATCACAAATATTTCTTATAATGTCTCAATTTTTTAATGATCCCGCTCTTTTTGCGACAAGACAGAGTCTTTTGTTGCGTCTGAAGGACCAAGAGGATCAGGAGGGATGGCGGGAGTTCTTCGATACCTACTGGCGCTTTATTTACTCGTTTAGTCTCAAAGCAGGTTTGCCAGAGATTGAGGCCGAAGAGGTGGTCCAAGAAACTATGATCTCGGTGGCCAAACAAATGCCTGAGTTTCGGTATGATCGTTCGAAGGGCGGTTTCAAGGCATGGTTGATGACGCTGGTTCGGCGAAGGATGGTGGACCGACTCCGTAAACAGAATCGCTGGAACCGGATCGTTTCGCAGGTGCCGCCTTTTGAGGGCTCAAGCGAAACGAAGGCGACGGATCATCCAGATCCAAAACGTCCCGAGCTGGATGTGCTGTGGGCCTCAGAATGGGAGGCGTATATCATTAATAAGGCACTTCAACAGGTTCGGGAGCAGGTGTCCGAGAAGCAGTACTTGATTTATGAGATGCACGTCCTGAGAGAAGTTCCAATTTCGACGGTGGTAGCCAACCTTCAGACATCGGCCATGGCTGTGTATGTGGCCAAGCATCGGGTAGGAAAGCTGCTTCGAGCCGAATTGGGCAGGCTGAAACACGAAGAGGATCCGGAATAAATTTTTCTATGTCCTCGATCGATCCGCAGAGTGGGATTCCAGTAATACCAGATCATGAGTTGTTTGAAGTGATCGGCTCTGGCGCCTACGGGGAAGTTTGGCTTGGGCGAACGGTTTTGGGTACAGCCCGCGCCATCAAGGTGATCCGACGTTCGTCCTTTGAGAGTGACCAGCCCTTCAATCGGGAGCTCGAGGGCGTTCGACGCTACGAACCCATTTCGCGGACCTGTCCGAATTTGGTCCCAATTCTTCAGGTGGGTTGTGATGCAGGAACTGATTTCTTCTACTCGGTGATGGAGTTGGCCGATTCGGTTGCCGCGCCTGCGGTCGTTGCAGCCGACAATTTGCGTCGACCCTCTGCTAAAGGTGCGCGCGCCTATCAGGCACGAACGTTGCGTTTCGATCTCATCACCCGGGGTCGTCTGCAAATTGCTGAGTGTGTCGAAGTGGGCCTGGCTATGGCCGAGGCTCTGGAGGTGCTCCACACCGCAGGTTTAGTTCATCGGGATATTAAACCTTCGAACATCATCTATTTGCGTGGCCGGGCCTGTCTGGCTGATGTGGGTCTGGTAAGCGAGGCGCGAGAGGGATCCAGCTGCGTGGGAACCGCTGGGTACATCGCACCGGAGGGGCCCGGACTCCCGCAGGCCGATCTCTACAGCTTGGGAATGGTCCTGTACGAGATTGCTACAGGCCGACGTCTGGCCGACTACCCTTCGACACCAGCCGAGTGGATCCAGCCCGGACACACCGTCGAGTGGGAGTTCCAGGAGATCATTCTTCGCCTCGGAGCCCGCGACCCGGCCCGTCGTCATCGCGATGCCGCGGAATTGCGCGACGAGCTATTACTCTTGCGCGGAGGCCGATCGGTCCGACAACTGCGGGCCCGGGAAGTTCGGAAACGAGTTCTGCTTCGCGCCACGGGTGCAGTTCTAGTGATGGGGATCTTGGGTCTTGGTGTGATGGCCGTGCTGCGAACCCGTTCCCGTGAGGCCCAGGATCGCCGACGGGACTCCGAATCTCAACAGGTTGCTCTTCTTCTCAGTCGGGCTCGGGACATTCTCAACGATGATTCCCCGGCCAAGCGGTCTCGGGCACTGGCTACTTTGCGAGCAGCCACTGCCTTGCGTGCCGGGCAACCCGAACTCCGGGAGTTGGTCGCTAGTGCGTTGCTGGTGCCCGAATTGGTGTCCGAAAAAACACCCTGGCGTCCGCCCTCACGACTCGATGGGCCCGAACCTCGGCGATGGCCCGTGGGTTCGATTTCTCACACGGCAGGACTCTTCGATCCGGAACTACGCCACTTGTTTAGAGTGGGAACCGATGGATGGATCGATGGGATTCCGGTACGAGGAGGTGCCGGCAAACTTTCCCTCCCGCCGCCGGTGCCCGGCCTGAACCTAGAGTTCATTAGTTCGGTCAGCCTCGACGGTCGCTGGCTGCTCGTTCGAGATTCTACCGAACGGTTCCACGTCGTCTCCCGGACCCAGGGGCAATCGGTGCTCCAGGTGCGCCTGGATCCCAAATACCTCGGTCGTGAGTTCACTCCGGATGGGCGGTGGCTGCTGGCGGGGCGGGCCGATGATTCGTTCGACGTGTTACCCATCGACCACCCGGGGAGAGTGCGTCATGTCCCGGTCGGAGTGCCTCCGCATGATCTGGTGGTCAGCCCCGACGGGCACTGGGCCGCGGCCATTAACGCCACCAATCCGATCGTGCGCTTCGCCAATCTTGATTCGGCCCGCGTGGAACGATGGATGGAGCTTCCGGCCGGCGAATCCGTTCAGGTGCTGGCGTGGAACCCCGATGGCGATCTTCTGCAGGTGTGTTCAGAAATGCAGATATTCATCGGTCGCTTTGATCGGTATCGAACGCCGGTGAAGCGGTTGGTCAAAGAAGACCACGGCATTCTTGGGCTCGCCTTCTCGCCGGATTCTTCCTGGATTCTCTCGAGCGGATACAATGGCCGATCCCGCATTTGGGACTGGTCGAGCGAGACGCCGTTGGCCGAGTACGCCGGGGCCGGCGCTGCTATCCAGTGGTCGCCGGACGGGCGATGGATCGCCTGGAAGGACGAGTTTCAATGGGAGTTGCTCCGGTTCGACCCGCCCACGGGATGGTCCGTGATCCCGGAGGTGCCACCCGACGTCCCTTCCGAGGCCAACGCGGGCCCCGCGGTGGTCCGCTTTCATCCGGCGGGAGACCGATGGGCCAGTGGTTCCTACGACGGCGTTCGGTTGTACCCCAAGTTAGGTCGCAAGGAAGCGGCGCATTGGCCGTGTGACGACGGCATGATCCGGCACCTGTCCTTCTCGGTGGATGGAACCCGGCTGTGGGCCCTGAGCCTGAGCAACCGGATCACACTGGCCGTGGAGGGCGATGCGTCGCGGCCCCGATTGCGTTTGATCGAGCGTCAACCGCTTCCCAATTCCGGGCGCGGAGATATCGCCCCCTCCGGTGAAGCCTGGCTCGTGTCGACCAATGGCTCGTTTTGGTGCGATGCCCAAGGTCGCTGGCAGCCCGTCTCGCTGCCGTCGCGCAGTGTCATCGGATCGATTCATACGAGCGGAAAGTTATTGGCCAGCTGGGGGATCGATGCCGCTCCGGCCGTGGTTGTTTGCGAGGATAGGTTCCGGGTGCGGTTGCTGGAATTTCCCCCAGAGTTGTCCGCCTTGGGCGAGGCCGGTGAACTGGTCTTTTGTCCGGTGTCCCGAAGGCTCTTTGGTACCATGACTCACGGGCTCGTGGCATGGGATGTGGATTCGGGGAAGATCCTGTGGCAGCGGTTGCTGGATCCAGTGGGGGTCTATGGTCGCGTGGCCGTGACTCCCGATGGTCAGCGATTGGCTGTAGCACTGGGAACCCGCTCACTCCACCTGCTGCAAGCACAGGACGGATCGATAATTTCCCAACTGCGGTTGCCCGAAAAGCTGCGCCTCACCTCACTGAGTTGGGATTCTCGTGGTCGGCGACTGCTCGCTGCCAGTGTTGTGCATGCCTCGTACCTTTGGGACCTCGACGCCTTGCAATCGGGCTTAGCCCACGAGGGGGTCGCAAATCCCGATTTGGCCCGACCTATCGTCCCAGAGAAGAATCCCTAAGTTCGAGATCTTGGTGAGCCTCGGAGCCGCACCTACGAGAGCTAGTTAGTCTTGTGCGAAGAGATTCAGAACTCCGTCGAGCCCGCTGAAATTGAGCGCATGCATGGATTGTTGACGCACGACCGGCTTGGCTCGGTAGGCGATGCCCATGCCCGAAGCGCCCATCATCTTGAGGTCGTTGGCGCCGTCTCCGATGGCGATGGCGCGGGAAGGTTCGACCCCGAGGCGCGCAGCCAAAGCGCAGAGCTCCGTGGCCTTGCGGTCCGCGTCCACAATGTCGCCCAACACGCGACCTGTCAGACGTCCCGCCTGGGTTTCAAGAGTGTTGGCCATTGCGTGGTCGAGCCCGAGGCGCGCCTGAAGTCGATGGGTGAAGTAAGTGAACCCTCCGGAGATGAGCAGGGTTTTCCAGCCAGACTCTTGGGCAAATCGAATGAGCACCTCCGCTCCTGGTGAGAGTCGCAACCGTTCTTCATACACGGCCTCCAGCGCGGATTCTTCTAGGCCTTCGAGCAAGGCCACCCGCTTTCGCAAGGCACCGGCAAAGTCGAGTTCGCCGCGCATGGCCGCTTCGGTGATGGCCGAGACCTGGGGTTTCACTCCAATGCGGTCGGCAATTTCGTCGATGCACTCGATGGTGATGAGGGTCGAGTCCATGTCCATGACCAGCAGGCTGAAATCCGCACGGCGTCGATTCTCAGGCACAAAGGCGATATCCACCTGGTGGGATTCGGCCAAGGCCTTGAGCTCGGGTGTGGCCGCAACGTTCCGCCAGCGGGCCGAGTGCCCACGGGTGGCGTCGGGCGAACGGCCTAATTCATTGCCGAAGGCGGTGATGGCAGCCTCGGTCAGCGTCGTGGACTGGATGACAAGCTCGGTCATGATGCGGCGTGGAGACTGGGATCTCCTTGGGCGGGATGTCATGCCGTTTCCACGATTGCCCTCGCCGGAAAACCCGTCAGGTTGGCGCAGTCGAGATCGCTGGAGAGCACGTTGGGTTGCTCATCCTTGGCCCTGTCAGCGGTCCTCCTCAAGTCCCTTCGAGAGCGTCATGCCCCTGTACGAATACGAACTTTGTGACGGCAACTGCGCCGCCTGCGGTGGTCAGTTCACCCTCCGGCGACCCATCACCGCACCCGAACTGACCGCTTGCCCGGCCTGTCGCAAACCCGTCCGCAAGGTGATCTCCGGTTTCAGCACGCCCCATCATCTGAAGCCCCTGTCGACCACCGATGCCAAGAAAGCAGGATTCTCGGTCTTCAAACGGGTCAATAAGGGGGAGTATGAGCGCCAGTGATCTGGCCCACGGAATTGATCTACAGAAAATTCTGCGGGATTGCTGGTCTTTGAGCTGAACCGCTAGGCTACGCGTCCTGTGAGCAAGACGCCGACTGCGCCGAAAAAACCGATCTCCCGTCCCCGCCGTGTGGGACTCATTTCCCTCGGATGCGCCAAAAACCTGGTGGACGCCGAGATCATGCTCGGATCTCTCCTCAGAGAAGGCATCGAGATCGTCAACGATGCGTCCCAAGCCGACGCGGTGATCGTCAACACCTGTTCCTTCATCGACGCCGCACAAGAGGAGTCGGTGGATACCATTCTGGAGTACAGCGCCCTGCGCGAAGCCTCGCGTCGGGGTCAGGCTCTCATCGTGTCCGGGTGCATGCCGCAGCGTTATCGTGACGAGTTGCCCAAGTTGATGCCCGAGGTGGATGTGTTCATGGGCATTGACCAGGTGGAGCAGGTGGGGGCGTTGGTCAATGAGGCCATCGCCAAGAGGGCCTCCCGAGTAGGTACCGAGGCAGAGACTCCGCAGGCACCGCAAGGAGCTCGCGTGAAAGGGCGC